>NZ_JADBQO010000048.1:0-28718 GCF_014895875.1 Enterobacter cloacae complex sp. P12RS | reverse complement strand
CGACACCACGCCGACCCTGAGCGGCACCGGCAATCCGGGCGATACCGTGACCATCTACAACGGTGGGGTCAAGCTTGATGATGTGCTCGTGGACGGCACCGGCAACTGGACCTGGACGCCAGCTACCCCGCTGCCTAACGGCACCTATGACATTACCCTGACCGTCACAAATATGGACGGCACGGGCAACGAAAGCGCCCCGTCGCAGCCGGTTACCATCACCATTGATACCGATGCGCCAACAGCACCAGCAGCACCGGTGATCACCGACAGCGTCAGCCAGATAACCGGCCCCGTTCCCGATGGCGGAACCACCAACGATCCGCGCCCGGTCCTGAGCGGCACCGGTACGGCGAATGACGTTATCAACATCACTGATACCGTTAACGGCACACCGACCATCGTGGGCACCGTGACGGTAGACAGCAACGGCAACTGGAGCTGGCGTCCTGACAGTAATATTGGGGAAGGCAGCCACGTCTATACCGCCACCGCCACCGATGAGGCGGGCAACGTCTCTGACCCGTCGCCAGCGATTACGATTACCGTGGATACCGTAGCACCGGATGTACCGGTATTTGACGCCGTCGGGGGCCAGCCGAATGGGGGCTTAATCACCGATGCGACGCCAACCGTCGGAGGTACCGGCACGACTGGCGACACGGTCATCGTTTACAACAACGGCGTTGAGGTAGGACGTGTCGATGTCGTTAACGGAGAATGGAGCTTTGTCCTGCCACCACAGCAGGACGGCCTGCTGAACATCACCGTTGCGGGAGTCGATGCCGCGGGTAACGTCAGCGCGCCGAGCCCGGTCGTTTCCGTCACGCTTGATACCCTTGCGCCGGAAATCCCCGTCATTAGCGCCGTTGCTGACAGCCAGCTCTCCAACAACCAGCTGTATACGCAGGACGGCACGCCAACCCTTACCGGGACCGGTGAGCCGGGAACTACCGTGATCGTTTCCGTAAACGGCACGCCATCTGCCGTGACGGTAACGGTGCAGCCGGATGGCACCTGGAGCTGGACTGCCGACGCGACGCTGCCGGATGCTACATATACCTTCACCGTCTCTTCCAGCGATCCGGCGGGTAACCTCTCTGGCAGTTCAGCACCGCTGAGCGTGACGGTCGATACCGTCGCCCCGGCCGATCCGGGCAACATGCTCCTGGCTGATGAAGGGACACCGCTGACCGGTACCGGCGAAGAGGGAAGCACCATTACCGTGAAAGACAGCGGTGGCACGGTCATTGGTACCGGCGTTGTCGGCAGCGACGGCAGCTTCTCCATTGCGCTGAGCCCGGCGCAGCTGGATCCAACCACGCTGACCGTGACCGCCACGGACGCCGCAGGAAATGCCAGCGCTAACGTGCCTTTTATCGTCACCGACTCGCCGCTTGAGCTGCCCCAGGTACCCGTCATTACGGCCATCGTCGATGACGTGGACCCGGTCACCGGCGATGTGAAAGGCAAAACCACTAACGACACCACGCCAACGCTTACCGGTACGGCCGAAGCGGGCAGCGTGATTACTATCTATCAGGACGGTAGCACGACGCCATTAACAACGGTGACCGCCGACGGCAGCGGCAACTGGAGCTATACGCCGGCCGCGCTTGGCGAGGGGCTGCACACCTTTGAGGTGACCGCGACCCTCAACGGTGCCACCAGCGGCCGCTCTCCAGCGGCCAGCGTAACCGTCGATCTGACCGCGCCTGGCACGCCAACCATTGGCTCGGTCATTGACGACGTGGGTCCTGTCACCGGTCCGCTGACCAGCGGCCAGACCACCAATGACAGCCAGCCGACCCTCACCGGCACCGGCGCGGTGGGTGATACTATCTCCATCTACAACAACGGCGTGCTGCTGGACAGCGTGGTGGTTGGTAATACCGGCACCTGGAGCTACACCACGCCCGCCCTGCCAGAAGGCAGTAATGTTCTGACCATCCGCGAGACCGATCCGGCGGGAAATCAGAGCGGTCCTTCGGCTGACTTCACCATCGTGGTGGATTCCATTTCCACCACGCCGGTCATCACCAGCGTAACGGATAATGTGGGCAATACCGCCACCCCGGTAGCCAGCGGCAGCGAAACGAACGACGCCACGCCAACCCTTTCGGGGACAGCGGACGCAAACAGCATCGTGACCATTTTCGATGGCGCTACCCAGATTGCCGTGGTTACGGCTGATGGCACCGGCGCGTGGAGCTTTACGCCAGAGACCGCGCTTGTCGAAGGGCCACACGCGTTCACGGTTCAGGCAACCGATCCGCAGGGTAACCTGAGCCTGGTCTCCGCCCCGTGGAGCGTGGTGGTTGACCTCACGGCGCCGACAGTTCCAACTCTGGATACGGTAAGTGATAACGTCCCTGGCGGCGTCACGGGCAACCTCACCAGCGGGCAGGCGACCAACGACAACACTCCAACGATTAGCGGCACCGGACAGGCAGGCAGCACCATCTACATCATGAATAACGGTACGCAGTTGGGTACGACGACCGTCGACGTAAACGGTAACTGGTCCTTCACCCCGACCACGCCGCTGGACGACGGCAGCTACTCCCTGCGCGCGTACGCAACGGATGCCGCGGGCAACGCCTCGGCGAACTCGTCGGTCTTCGCCTTCACCGTCGATACCGCAGGCCCTGGCGTGCCGGTGGTGACCAGCGTGATTGACGATGTCGCACCGACCACGGGGACGCTCACGTCGGGTAACAGCACTAACGATGCGCGTCCGACCTTCAACGGTACGGGCGACGTGGGTTCTACGGTGCACGTGATTGTTGATGGCAACGAAATTGGCACCGCCGTGGTCAATGCCCAGGGCAGCTGGACCTTCACGCCGGGTACCGATCTGATCGACGGACCGCATGCCATTACCTTCAACGCCACCGACGCGGCGGGCAACGTGGGTACTGCAACGGCACCGTTTAACCTGACGGTGGATACGGGCGTGCCGTCTGCGCCGGTCATTTCAGCCGCGGCAGATAACGTGGGCAGTATTCAAACCCCGCTCACTTCCGGGCAAAGCACCGACGACACCACGCCAACGCTGAGCGGCACCGCGACGGCCAACGCCTCGGTCACTATCTATGAAAACGGGCAGCCTGTCGGCACCGCGCTGGCTGACGGTACCGGTGCATGGAGCTTTACGCCGTCCACGCCACTGGCGGCTGGCAGCCACACCTGGACCGCCACGGTCACCGATGCCGCAGGGAACATCAGCCCCGCCTCGCCAGGCTTTACGCTGGTTGTCGATAGCACGGCACCCACCGCGCCGGTTATCAGCCAGGCGATTGACGATGTGGGGAGCATTACCGGGCCAATCACGTCCGGGCAGACGACCGACGACACCGTACCGCGGCTGGTCGGAACCAGCGAACCGTTTGCCACCGTGAATATCTATGAGGGAACCACGCTGGTCGGGACGGGTACCGCAGACGGCAGCGGCAGCTGGAGTATCTTACTCAATACCACGCTGACAGAGGGGGCGCACAGCTTCACCGCGCAGGCTACGGATGCCGCAGGCAACACCAGCGCGTCGTCCGCAAGCTTCAGTCTGACGATTGACACCGCGCCGCCAGCGCTGCCGGTGCTCACCAGCATTCTGGATGACGTCGGCAATGCGGCAACGCCAGTCGCGAACGGAGGAATAACCAACGACGCGCAGCCAACCCTCAGCGGTACGGCGGAAGCGGGTTCTACGGTGAAAATCTTCGATAACGGCGTGCAGATCGGCAGCGTGATCGCCACCGGCGGGGCGTGGAGCTATACGCCTTCTCCGGCGCTGGGCAACGGCCCGCACACGTTGACCTTTACCGCCACCGATGCGACGGGCAATGCCAGCGCGCCAACCGCCGGGTACACGATTAACGTCGATACCCTTGCTCCGGCAGCGCCGGTCATCAGCTCGGTAATTGATGATGTCGGTAGCGTCATCGGTCCGGTAACCGGCACCAACCCGACCAACGACACGCGTCCGGCCCTGAGCGGGACCGCCGAAGCGAATGCAACGGTACGGATCTACGATGGCATCACGCTGGTGGGCACCGTCACCGCCGACGGCAATGGCAACTGGACGCTGCCGGAAACCACCACGCTGACGCAGGGCACCCACAACTTCACCGCCACGGCCACCGATGCCGCAGGCAACACCAGCCCGGCATCGGCCGTGACGACGATTATCGTCGATCTGACCGCGCCAACGGCCCCAACCGGAACCTTCAACGCCGACGGTAGCGTATTAACCGGGAATGCTGAAGCAGGCAGTACCGTCACCATCCGACTCACGGACGGCTCGACGGTCACGACCACAGCGGGCAGCAACGGCACGTACAGCTACACCTTCGTTAACAAACAGACTGAAGGCCAGACGCTGCAAATCACCGCCACCGACGCGGCGGGCAATATCTCGCAGCCCGGCTCGGCGCTCGCGCCGGTGGTGCCGCTCTCCGCCAGCAATAATGTCGAAGAGCTGGATCTCAGCACCACGGCCACCGTCACCAACAGCCAGTACAGCGACTACGGCTTCCTGCTGGTCGGCGCCGTGGGCAACGTCCTGACGCTGCTCGGTAATGACACCGCTCAGGTCAACTTCACCGTGGGCAGCGGCGGCAGCGCGGATATCGTCGTGAACGCCAACGCCACGGGCGCGGTACTCTCTCTGCTCAACACCCTTGAGCTGGTGGTACAGCGCTTTGACACCGTTAACAACACCTGGACTACCGTAGTCGATACCGGACAGCCGCAGTTTGCCGACCTGCTGACCCTGGGGGCAACAGGCGTTTCGCTAAACCTGACCGGGCTGGCGGACGGCAACTACCGCGTGTTGAGCTATAACACCAACCTGCTGGCAACCGGCTCCTACACCAGCCTCGACGTGGCGGTGAAAGAGACCGGGCCGGGCACCGTTACGGGCGATACCAGCCTCGGCGGTAACGTGATCACCGACGTTGACCCAACCGCAGGCAGCGACAACGCTCCGGCAGGGGCAACGGTCACGGCCGTCACCAACGCCCAGGGTGTCACCACCAGCGTCACTGCCGACGGCACGGTGATCCAGGGTCAGTACGGTACGCTGACCATTAACCGCGACGGCAGTTACACCTACGATCTGACCAACACCAGCGCATCGGTGATTGGCCGGACGGAGAGCTTCAGCTACACCATCACGCATAACGGCGTCAGCGCGTCGGCGAATCTGGTGCTGTCGCTGGGCACCGGTACCGCCACCAGCGGTATTGTCGCGGTTGACGATACGAACTCGCTGACCTTCGATACCACCGTCAACGCGATTGACAACGGAACGTCGTCCCAGGGCGGCTTTACCCTGGTGGGAATCAATCTCGGCAACACGCTGGGGCTGAACCTGCTGGACGATATGACCAATCCCATCATCTATAACGTGGAGGAAGGCACTACCCGCACCATGACCATCCAGGCCTCCGTGGGCGGCGTGGCGCTGGCGTCGGTGTTTGATCTGTACGTCTACAAGTTCAACAACGCGACCCAGACCTTCGAGCAGATGCGCGTTGAACCAGGCTGGCTGCGCGCGCCGCTGCTGGGCGGCACCTCGCCTCAGCTGACGCTGCAACTGCCGGCCGGTGAGTACCTGTTCCTGCTGAATACGGCTGCGGGGATCACCGCCCTGACGGCCTACACGCTGGACGTGCTGCAGGATCATGTCTACAGCGTGGCGAGCGTCAGCGCGAGCACTACCGGGGACGTTCTGTCGGATGATATTGCGCCAGTCGGCACGCTGGTGACGGAAGTTAACGGCGTAGCGGTGAACAGCAGCGGTCTGACGAACATTACCGGCGAGTACGGTACGCTGAGCATCAACGCGGCCGGGGAGTACACCTACACCCTGAATAGCGGCGTCGGCGTTGACCACATCAGCACCCCGGATACCTTCGTCTACACCATTACCGCGCCGGACGGCACGAAAGACACGGCTTCGCTCAACATCACTCCAACCGCGCAGCCGATGGATGCGGTGAATGATGTCAGCACCGCGATGGACGTGACGTCGGTACACCACACCGCCGCGTACTCGGATACAACCGTCGGGTCGGCGAGCTGGAACGCCGCGCTGCTCGCTTCAACCCAGGGCTCCGGCTCCGGCACCTTCGTGGTGGATGCCAATACCGCGCTGCACAACGTGGTGCTGTCGTTTAACGTCGCCTCGTTGCTGACGCTTACAGGGTTGACGGTTGACTGGACGCTGACCAACGGCGCCACCACCGTCAGAACCGGCTCGTTCAACGGCGGGCTGCTGCTGGGCGGCACGGCAACGGTCAACCTGACGGGTCTCGACCTGGAGGCGGGGACCTACACCCTGAGCTATACAGGCAGAATGGGGCCGCTGGGAGTAGGAAATATCACCATCACCCCAAGCGTCACCGGCACAAGCTACTCGCTGTCGCAGTTCGACGCCACGGGCACCCACACCGTTGACGGCAACATTTTCGACGGCACCGGTTCCGCAGGGACGATGGACCAGCTGCACTCGGTGGATACCCGCGTGAGCATTACCGGCTACGACGGCGTTACCACTACGCTGGATCCCTACACCGGCAGCACGCAGTCGAGCATCACGGGTCACTACGGCACGCTGGCGATTGCCGCAGACGGCAGTTACACCTATACGCTCAACCCGGGGATATCGCTCTCTACCATTACCACGAAGGAGGTCTTTAACTACACCCTGACCGATGCCAACGGCACCACGGACACCGCGTCGCTGACCATCAACATGGCGCCGAAATTTATCAGTTCGGAGCATAACGATGTGATTAGCGGTACGGCCTACGGCGACACCCTGATTTATCAGGTGCTGAACAGCACGGCGGGCAACGCGACGGGGGGCAACATCACCAGCGCCGGCGGCGACCACTGGACGAACTTCTCCCTGGCGCAGGGAGACAAGATCGACATTGGCGATCTGCTGGTGGGCTGGGACGGGAATACCGCTTCGTTGGGGAATTATATCCATGTCACACAAAGCGGTAGCAACACTGTGATCTCCATCGACCGTGACGGTGCAGGGAGCACCTACACTAATACTGCACTCGTTACGCTTGATAACGTGCAGACCACGTACGACGAGCTTGTGAACCAGCAACACATCATTACCTGATAACACCTGCAGGACATGACCCGGGCGCACAGCGCCCGGGCATAAATAAAAAAGTACAGCTTTATTATTAGGGACAAGACATGGGAATAAAGATGCCTTACTGGTGGCTCTCGTGCTGCCTGATATCTGTACCCGCCATCGCGGCAAACCCGGCGGCAACCATCAATACCGGACAGCTCCGCGAAACGCAGGAACTCCCCTCACTGAATGGCCGCGTCGCCCCGGTGGCAGGCAAAGCCGCTCCCGGTTCACTACAGCTTGGCGAGGCCGTTAATCGCGCCGTCACCTGGCACCCGGCGATCGCTGAAGCCGTGGGCAAACTCTACGAACAGAACGAAGAGGTCGACGTCGCCAAATCGAAATACTATCCGCAAATCAACGCCGGCATGGACAACGGGTATTCCCACGACGGCGACCAGAACGGCTTTACGCCGTCGCTGGTGCTCTCTCTTTCACAGATGCTCTACGACTTCGGCAAAGTGGCAAGCCAGGTGCGGGCCGAAAACGCCGGGGTCGCCCAGCAGCAGGCCAACGTTCTGGTCAGCATCGACACCATCGCCCACGATACCGCCATCGCCATGGTGCAGGTGCAAACTCTGCAGCAGATGGTCGACACCGCCAAAGAGCAGCTCGACGCCCTCTCATCAATCGGCAAGCTGACCCGCCAGCGTAACGACGAAGGGGCCACTTCCCTGTCTGACGTGGTGCAGACCGACGCGCGCATTGAAGGGGCACGCGCCCAGCTGATGCAGTATCAGGCCAGCCTCGACAGCGCCCGCGCCACGCTGATGAGCTTTCTCGGCTGGAACAGCCTGAACGATATCAGCAATGACTTTCCGCAGAAGCTGGCCCGCAGCTGCGATATCGCCGAGCCGGACGATCGTCTGGTGCCTGCGGTCCTCGCCGCCTGGGCACAGGCGAACGTCGCTCAGGCTAATCTTGACTACGCCGACGCGCAGATGACGCCAACCGTCTCGCTGGAGCCGGAAGTCCGTCACTACCTGAACGATCGCTACGCGGGTAACGAAACGCGGGACCGCACCCAATATTCCGCCTGGGTGAAAGTCCAGATGCCGCTCTATCAGGGCGGCGGGCTCACCGCCCGACGCAACGCCGCCGGTCACGCGGTGGAAGCGGCGCAGTCGACCATTCAGCGCACGCGCCTCGATGTCCGCCAGAAGCTGCTGGAGGCCCGCAGCCAGGTCATGAGCCTGCAAAGCACGCTGCAAATTCAGGGCCGCCAGGAGGCGCTCAGCGCCCGCACCCGCGAGCTCTACCAGCAGCAGTATCTTGATCTCGGCTCACGCCCGCTTCTGGACGTGCTCAACGCCGAGCAGGAGGTCTATCAGGCGCGCTTTACCCAGCAGCAGACCCTCGGTCAGCTGCATCAGCTGCAGCTCAACTGCCTCTATAACACCGGGCAATTGCGTCATGCGTTCGATCTTGATAACCGCACCATCCAGACCGTGGAGATCCAGCCATGAAGCAACGCGACATCCCGCAGGGGGAAACGATGACGGATGAGGCGCTGGAGCAGTGGGCTCAGGCGTTTGGCTTTGTCGCCACGCGCTACCGCGTTGCCTGTTCGCCAGGCTCGCTCGTCGCGGGCGCGCCGTGGCTGAAAGGCAAACCGATGGTGCCCGCGCTGACTCAGCTTGCCCGTGAAGCCGGGCTGACGTTCCAGCTGCTGACGGCCGATCAGCAGTCGATCAACAGCTGGCGTCTGCCGGTGGTGGTGGCGCTGAACGACGGAAAAATCGGCGTGATCGAGAATTTCGACGGAGACGATACGCTCGAGGTCAGCTTTTTCGACGACAAGACATACACCAACCGCCTGTCGATGAGCGCAATGTTGCCCGCCATCCGCCACGTTATCGCCCTGCGTCCGCTGGCCGCGCTTAAGGACAGCCGCGTGGACGCCTACATCTCAAAGTACCGTCCGGACTGGCTCTACCGGCTGGTGATGCGCGACCTGCGCCCCTACAGCTGGGTGATGCTGGCGGCGCTGTTTATCAATGTGCTCTCCCTCTCCGGCATTGTCTTTTCCATGCAGGTGTATGACCGGGTGATCCCCGCCCAGTCCTACCCGACGCTCTACGTGCTGACCATCGGGGTGCTGATCGCCACCCTGTTTGGCTTTGTGCTGCGCGTTGCGCGCGGGCACATTATGGATCTGCTGGGCAAACGCTCGGATCTGCGCGTCTCGGATCGCGTGTTCGGCCACGCGTTACGGCTGCGCCACAGCGCCATTCCGCGCTCCACCGGCAGCTTTATCTCCCAGTTGCGCGAGCTGGAGCAGATCCGCGAGATGGTCACCTCCTCCACCATCTCGACGATTGTCGATCTGCCCTTCTTCTTCCTGTTTGTGGTGGTGCTGGCGATCATCGCGCCGCAGCTGGCGTGGATCGCCCCGGTGGCGGCAGTGATCATGGTGCTGCCGGGCCTGCTGCTGCAAAAGAAGCTGGCCGAGCTGGCGAAGCAGTCGGCGCATGAATCCACCCTGCGCAACGCGGTGCTGGTGGAGAGCGTGCAGGGGCTGGAGGACATCAAGCTGATGCAGGCGGAGAACCGCTTTTTGCAGCAGTGGAACAGCTATATCCAGATCACCGCGGAATCCGGCCTGCGCACCCGCGAGCTCACCCAGAACTTGATCAGCTGGGGGATGACCGTCCAGAGCCTGGTTTACGCCGCCGTGATCGTGGTTGGCGCGCCGATGGTGATTGACGGCACGCTGACTACCGGCTCGGTGGTAGCCGCCTCAATGCTGGCCTCGCGGATGATCGCCCCGATGGCGACGCTGTGCGGCGTGCTCGCCCGCTGGCAGCAGGTTAAGGCCGCCAAAGAGGGGCTGGACAGCATTATGCAGCTTCCTACTGAAAATCAACGTGAAGAGAAGCCGATCCGCCAGGACGTGCTGCGCGGACACTATCTTTTCGAGCAGGCGCAGTTCCGCTATCAGCCGGAAGATCCGCGCATGGCGCTGCGCATTAACCGTCTGGAGATCAGGCCGGGCGAGAAAGTGGCGATCCTCGGGCGTAACGGCGCGGGCAAATCCACTCTCCTGCAGGCAATGGCGGGCGGCATGGATCTGGCGGCCGGCGAGTTGCGGCTCGACAACCTCAGCCTGCCGCATCTGGACGTGGCCGACGTGCGGCGAAACGTTGGCTTTATGACCCAGAACGCGCGGCTGTTTTACGGCACCCTGCGCGAGAACATCACCCTCGGCATGCCGCGCGCCACCGACGAAGAGATTTTCGAGGTGCTGGAGATGTGCGGCGCAGCCAGTTTTGTGCAGAAGCTGCCAAAGGGGCTGGACTACCCGATTATGGAGAACGGCGTGGGATTGTCCGGCGGTCAGCGGCAGTCGATTCTGCTGGCGCGGATGCTGCTGCGCGATCCGAATATCGTGCTGATGGACGAACCGACCGCTTCCCTTGACGAACACACCGAGCGGGAATTTATCCAGCGCCTGGGGGCGTGGCTCGGCAACCGGACGCTGGTTGTCGCCACCCACCGCGTGCCGGTGCTGGAGCTGGTGGAGCGCGTGGTCGTGCTGAAAGATGGGATGCTGGTCATGGACGCGCCAAAAGCGCAAGCGCTGAACAACAGCCGCATGCAGCAACAGCAGCAGGCAGCAACCGGACGGGAGTGGAAAAATGAAAATCAGTCAGCGTGACGTAGCCGCGATGGACGATCTGGATAATGCGCTCGACTCCGAAAGCGGCTATACCGGCGCGCGGCGGATTGTGATCTTTTCGCTGCTGATGTTTGTGGCGCTGGGCGTCTGGGCGTGGTTTGGGATGCTGGATGAAGTCTCAACGGGAACCGGAAAAGTGATCCCCAGCTCGCGCGAGCAGGTGCTGCAGTCGCTGGACGGGGGGATCCTCACCGAGCTGAACGTTCACGAGGGCGATCAAGTGCAGGCCGGACAGGTGCTGGCGCGGCTGGATCCTACCCGCTCGGAATCTAACGTCGGCGAAAGCGCGGCGCGCTACCGCGCGTCGCTGGCCTCCAGCGCCCGTCTGTACGCCGAGGTGAACGATCTGCCGCTGAAGTTCCCGCCTTCGCTGGAGAAATGGACCGAACTGACCGCCGCCGAAACGCGGCTCTACAATTCGCGCCGCGCGCAGCTGGAGGACACGCAGCGTGAACTGCGTTCAGCGTTAGATCTCGCAAACAAAGAGCTGGCGATCACCCAGCGGCTGGTAAAAACCGGCGCCGCCAGCCACGTGGAAGTGCTCCGCCTGCAGCGGCAGAAAAGCGACCTGGAGCTGAAGCTCACCGACGTGCGTTCCCAGTATTACGTTCAGGCGCGCGAGGCGTTATCCAAGGCCAACGCCGAGGTGGATATGGTCTCGGCGATCCTCAAAGGCCGCGAGGATTCCGTCACCCGCCTGACGGTAAAATCCCCGGTGCGCGGGATCGTAAAAAACATCAAAGTCACCACCATCGGCGGCGTGATCCCGCCCAACGGCGAGCTGATGGAGATTGTGCCGGTGGACGATCATCTGCTGATTGAAACCCGCCTCTCGCCGCGCGATATCGCCTTTATCCACCCGAACCAGGAGGCGCTGGTGAAGATCACCGCCTATGATTACGCCATCTACGGCGGGCTGCACGGGGTGGTGGAGACTATATCCCCGGACACTATCCAGGACGAGGCCAAGCCGGAGGTGTTCTACTACCGCGTGTTTATCCGCACCAGCCAGGATTATCTGGTGAATAAGGCGGGCAGGCATTTCTCGATCGTGCCGGGGATGATTGCCACAGTGGACATCAAGACCGGAGAGAAAACGGTACTGGATTATCTGATCAAGCCATTTAACCGGGCGAAGGAGGCGCTGAGGGAGCGATAGTCTTCGCCGGGCGGCGGCTACGATCTTCCCCTTCACCCTCTCCCCAAAGGGGCGAGGGGATGATTCGCTGCTCGCATTAATTTGTGGGGATTCTTCAGCCCTGTGGGAGAGGGCTGGAGTGAGGGCATCATGCCGCACCCACACCACAATCCCCCTTTTCTGGAATCCGCCTCGAAGAAACCGCTTTTAATGACGCCTTCCGCTTTCCTTCAGCCTGCATCAGGGTAACATAGCCGCCAATCGAAACGCACTTGCGCACTGTGCAAGAGTGCATTACTATCCACATAGCTTCATGGAGTGGAGCTCATAAGCGCTATGATTAATCATTTTCGTGATCAATGGCTTAAGGATTTTTTTCTGTACGGGAAATCAAGCAATGTGATCCCTTCAAGCCTTGAATCAGCCTTAGCGAGGAAGCTGGATATGATCAACGCTGCCACCTCGCACCGGGAGCTGAGATCCCCGCCAGGCAATATGTATGAATCGCTGAATCCCCCGCTTGCAGGGTACTCTGCGATTCGCGTTAACAGGCAATACAGGTTGGTATTCAGGTCGTCAGAGGGCAAAGCAGACGATCTCTACCTCTCTCCGCACAAGTACACGCCATACAAATGAGGCATTACCTATGACTCTTCAACAGGCTCTACGCAAACCCACCACGCCGGGCGATGTGTTGCAGTATGAATATCTTGAGCCGCTCAATCTGAAAATTAGCGATCTCGCGGAAATGCTTAACGTGCACCGTAACACCATCAGTGCTCTCGTTAATAATAATCGTAAACTGACGGCCGATATGGCAATCAGACTGGCCAAGGCATTCGATACCACCATTGAATTCTGGTTGAACCTGCAGCTAAACGTCGACGTCTGGGAAGCACAAACTAATTCCCGGACTCAGGAGGAGTTGAGCCGTATAAAAACGATTGCAGAAATCATGGCAAAAAGGAAATCAGGCCAGCCGGATGTGGCCTGAATCAAACCGGCTCTACAGCGCCACCTTTAATCCCCCACTGCCCCGGCGTTTTACCGGTCCACATTCTGAAAACCTCAATAAATGCGCTGACGCTGCTGTAGCCGCAGGACAGCGCAATCCATCCCACCGGCTTCCCCGCCGCCAGCCACTCCATTGCCTGCATGACGCGCGCCAGCTGCCGCCAGTTGACGAAGTTCATTCCCGTCTGGGCGCTAAATCGACGGTTAAACGTACGCACGCTCATCCCGGCATGGCTGGCATGGCTCTTGACCGTTTGATTATCATCGACACACTGCAGCAAGTGGCTGACCACGTTCTTCAGATGCGGATCCGTCGGTACGGGCAGATAAAAGCGCACCTGAGGCGTCAGGGCAAGCTCATCCAACAGCAGGGTGAGCTTTCGCGGATCGTACTCGTTTTCTGCAACGCTTAAGCGGGAAAACAGTGCATGAGTGAGATCGTCGGGCTCGAACAGCGCGGGGGCATCGGGAAGCATTGCACAGCACGCAGGGTCAAGATAGATAGCGCAGCCTTCTATCGCGCTTTCAGAAAAGGCGGCGTGCTGCTGGCCCGGCGGGATCCAGCCAATATGGTTTGCCGGTACAACCGAACGCCCCTGTTGGGTCTCAATCACCAGCAGCCCCGTTGCAATACGCCAGAGCTGTCCGGTGGGATGGCTGTGCCACGCGGTGCGGTAACCGCCGGGATGGCGGAGCGTCTCTGTACCGATCATCTTATCCTGGCCGAAAATCGTTATTCATCGACGTATTACAGAAACTGCGCCGTCGACTGTCAAGGATAATGGTGGCTCAACTACACAAGGAGCCAACATGAGCATCATCACAACCCTGATAGCCCAGCCTGACAATACCCTACAGCGCGAGAAAATGGCGTGCCTGTTAAGCCGCTTGTTCAAGGGCGAATTAGATCCCGCAGAGGTGTTCACGCCCGATTACCAGCAGTACACGGATGGTCACGCGCTTGATTATCGGGGTTTTGTGCAGCACCTGAACCACGTCCGCTCGCAGATCCGCGCAATCGCATTCAGGGTAGAAGAGCTGGCCTGTCACGAGAATCTTTTAGCAGACCGGCACTGGGCTACGGTGACATATCCAGATGGTCGCCAGGCGGAATTAGAGGTGTATATGTTTGCCGCACTGCGCGAGGGGAAAATCTGTCGTATCCATGAAGTGACGCAGACGATCGGCGGCGATGCTTCAGACCGCGCGCTCGCCCACGCCACGCAATAAGCTCACCCTGCGCGCACAACGGCAACTGCCGTTATGCGCGCTCTGTTACAGGGAGATCTTCAGGCGTCGAACCGCTTCTTTAAGCTGCTCATCCGTTGGGGTGACGAATGACATGCGCAGCGTTGTCGGGTCCGGTTCGTTGCAGTAGAAGAACTCGCCCGGTACAAACACCACGCCGTTGCTTAAGGTTTTTTCCAGCCATTTCGTCGTATTCATGCCGTTGTTCATTTTTGCCCACAGGAACATCCCGCCCTTCGGCTTGTGGAACGACATCACATCGCCCAGCTCGGCTTCCAGTTCCGTTGCAAACGTCTGGTATTTCTGGCGATAGGCCTCGCGGATCATTTTAATCTGGTTCGCCAGACGCCCGGTTTTCAGGTACTCGTAGGTCATCAGCTGGGACAGCGTGCTGGTGTGCAGATCGGTGGTTTGCTTGAGGTTTACCACCGCGCGCTTCAGCCATTCCGGCACCAGCACCCAGCCCACGCGGGTGCCCGGCGCGAGGATTTTGGAGAAGGTAGAGGTGTACACCACGTTATCCTCATTGCCGATATCTTTCGCATGGGCAATCAGCGGGCGGAACACGTCGTCGGTGTAGTTAATTTCGCTGTACGGATCGTCTTCGATAATCACGAAATCATAGCGCTTTGATAATTCCACCAGCTGTTTACGGCGCGCTTCGGAAAGCGTTACGCCGCCAGGGTTACCAAAGGTTGGAACGATATAAACCGCCTTGATGGTTTTCTTCGCCACCAACGCTTCAAGTTCATCGACCTTCATGCCGTCGCCGTCGGTGCCGACGGATTCAAAATTCGCCTGTGCCAGGCCAAAGACCTGCAGCGCAGCGAGATAGGTAGGACGTTCAACGACAACCGTATCGCCCGGATTAATTAACGCACGCGCCAGCACGTCCAGAGATTGTTGAGAGCCGGAAGTAATGACCACGTCATCGGCCTTACAGGCGATGCCGCGCCCCTCGCAGATGCGTTTAATTTCTTCGCGCAGCCCCGGTACACCTTCCGTCAGGCCATACTGGAACGCCTCGCCAAAATTCTGTGACAACACGGCATCGGCGGCAATTTTAAGCCCTTCGCGATCGAACAGGTCCGGATTGGGAATACCGCCGCCCAGCGAAATCACGCCCGCCATTTTGCTATGTTTTAATAATTCACGGATGGCAGATGATTGCAGGCCCTGCGCGCTGCTGGCGAGTTTGTTTGCAGACATTCTTTGATTACCTTCTTTTTTATATTGTGCCCAATCTTAGCAGAATATGAGCAATAAATTCCGTTAGCTTAGGGAGGGGACGCAAATCCTGACGCCACAGTAAATACACCGGCCTCGGCGCGGGCGTGAACGGCTCCAGCACACGCACCAGCCTGCCGCTTGCCAGCTCTTCCGCCACCAGCACTTCCGGTTGCAGCAGCAGCCCTGCCCCGGCTCGCGCCGCCATGCGTAAGCCGTAGCCGTCGTTGCATCTTAATATCGCATCCCGCTTCCAGCGCACCTCCCCTTCCGCACCCGGCAGCCGCCACTCGTTGCGCGCGGTCCACACCGTGTGCGACAGGCACAGATGATCCACCAGATCGGCGGGCGTCTGCGGCGTGCCGTGTCGCGCCAGATAATCCGGCGCGGCGCAGATCACCATGTTGTAGGGACACAGATATTTCGCCACCAGATCGTCATTGCGGATATCGCCAATGCGAATGGCCAGATCGACCCCCTCTTCTACCAGATCAACCATCCGGTTGGTGAGATCCAGTTCGATACGCACTTCCGGGTAGCGCTGCAAAAATGTGGCCGTCAGAGGGGCGATCGCGCAGCCGCCAAACGACGTGGGGGCGGTGACGCGCAGGGTGCCGGCGGGCGTCGCGCGCAGCCGTTCAACCGCGCTTTCGGCAATCGAGACCTGCTCCAGCACGCGCCTGGCCTCTTCGAAATAAACGCGTCCGGCGTCGGTCAGGCTCTGGCGACGGGTATTGCGCTCCAGCAGCCGCGTGCCGAGCTGAGATTCGAGCAGCGCAATATATTTCCCGACCATCACCGCCGACATCTCCAACCGCGCCGCCGCGCCGGTGAAGCTGCCGCTCTCTACCACCGCGATAAACGTCTCCATGCCGCGAAGCTTATCCATATTCCAAACCCCTGGTTAGTAATCATCTAACTTTAGCCCAGTTTATCTGACTTTTTATTTATTAAAGAATGAGGGCTCACAACATGAGGAGTCGGATATGAAAATCGTCATTATTGGTGCCAGCGGTACGGTCGGTCGTGCCGTAACCGAAGAGTTAAGCCGTCGTCACGAGATCATCCGCGTGGGCCGCACGCGGGGCGACTACCAGGTGGATATCACCTCGCAGGCGAGCGTGCAGGCGCTGTTTGAGAAAATCGGCCCGGTGGATGCGATTGTCTCCGCCAGCGGCGGTCTCTACTTTGGCCCGCTCGCGACCATGAAGGACAGCGACTTCAACCAGGGCCTGCAGGACAAGCTGCTCGGGCAGGTGCGTCTGGCGCTGACCGGCCAGCATTATCTGAACGAAGGCGGCTCGATTACGCTGATAAGCGGGATTGTGGCGCACGAGCCGATTGCGCAGGGCGTGAATGCCACCACGGTCAATGCGGCGCTGGAAGGGTTTGTCCGCGCCGCAGCCTGCGAACTGCCGCGCGGGATCCGCATTAACCTGATTAGCCCAACGGTACTGACGGAATCCGCCGAAGCGTATGACGGGTTCTTCCCTGGCTTTGAAAGCGTTCCCGCCGCGACCGTTGCTCAGGCCTACCGCCGCAGCGTGGAAGGGGTACAGAGCGGGCGGGTGTATAAGGTAGGTTACTGAGCCTTACGGGCGGAAATCAGCACCAGCATCGGGCGCTCCGCCTCTTCGGACAATGCAGGCCAGGCGTCAATCTGCGCCTGCGTTGGTCCCCACTCATTGACTTCACTTATCGTTAACCCGGCCTTTATCAGCGCGTTAAGCGTGGTGCCCAGCGTGCGGTGGTATTTAATCACTCCATCCGCCAGCCAGTTGCTGACGCGCTGGCTTTCGTCCTGATAATGGTTCACGCCCCAGAACCGCTCGCCGCTGTCGTCGGTCAGCCAGCCCTGACGGGTGGCGCAGGTGTAAATCGGGTGCTCCATCGAGAAGACCAGGCTGCCGCCGGGTTTTAGCGCGCGATGAACGTTGGCGAATAGCGTGCCCAGCTCCGGCAGGTAGTGTAGCGCCAGCGAGCTGTAGACCAGATCGAGACTGTTTTCGCGAAGCTGAAGAGATTCCAGATCGCTACGCTGATAGTGAATCTCCGCGTCATCCGTCAGTTCAGCCGCGCGGGCAAGCATTTTTTCTGAGATATCGACGCCCGTAACGTCAGACGCGCCCAGCGCGCGCGCCGCGCGGCAGAACCAGCCGTAACCGCAGCCGAGATCGATAACCGCTTTGCCGGTTAAATCAGGCAGCATTGCCTTGAGCGCAGGCCACTCAGGCGCACCGTCCAGCCCCTGCACCGAGCGCGGAAGCTGAGCGTAGCCTTCAAAAAACGCCGGGTTGTCGTAGATGTTTTGTGCCATGGCAGATCCCTCTTTAAGAATGTGCATAGCAGTATACTGCATTGTCGGGTGGCGGTTTCACCTTACCCGACCTACGATCCCATGTTGATCCAGTAAGCGCAGCGCCACCCGGATCGCTTTTAGCCAACAACACCCCAGACGAGATTCCCCTTGTGGAACGTCGCGGTCCGCGGAGAAATGCGCGCCACCGCCTCGGCGGAACAGGAGGCGTCCACCAGCACAAAGCTGGCGTCGTCCTGCGCTTTCGGCCATACGCGTTCACCTTTATCGTTCAGCGGCAGCACGTCGCCGGTGGCGATGCCGAGCGCGCGGGAGAGCGTCTGCTCGTTCGGGCGAATATAGAGCTGGGCGTACAGATTGGCTTTCTCCAGCATGTCCCCCAGACCGTACGGCGACCAGTGGTCGATCACGCTGTCGGTGCCGGTCATAACAAACACGCCCTTCTCCCGCAGCTGCTTCAGCGGCATGTGCAGGGTGCCAATCGGCACGGTGGAGGCGATGGTCACCTGCTGCGCCGCCATGCGGGTGGCAATCTCATCCACCTGCGGCTCATTGAGCGTCGCCAGCGCGAAGGCGTGGCTGATGGTCAGCTTCCCCTTCAGCTCCGGTGTTTTCTCCACGGTTTCCACCATGTAGTTCACCGCCGCCACGCCCGCCGGGCTGGTTTCGTGCAGGTGAATATCCACCCCTTTGTCGTAGTCCAGCGCAATCTGGAACATGGTATCGAGCGATTTCTCCATCGCGCCGTCAACGCTGGTTGGGTCCAGCCCGCCTACGTAGTGCGCCCCCGCCTGCATCGCCTCGCGCATCAGCTTTTCAGCGTTGGAGAGCAGCAGGCCGTGCTGCGGGAAGGCAACGATTTCGCAGTCAAAACCTGCGCTGCGGCGCGCCAGCACCGCCTGCAAATTTTCCAGGTTTTTCAGGCCGGAAACCGGCTCAATATTGCAGTGGCTGCGGGCGATGGTGGATCCTTTCGACTGGATCAGGTCGATCAGCTTTTCGGCACGTTCTTGCGTGTAGGGCTGTAACTCCGGCAGCAGCTTCTGCTCCAGGCGGATCATGTCCTGAATGGTGGTGCCCGCCGGACGGTTCAGGGAGCGCCACGGGCCGCCGTAGAAGGTTTTATCCAGGTGAATGTGCATGTCGCGCATCGCCGGAAGCATCAGCTTTTTACCCGCGTCGTAGTGCGGCAGCGCGGCGTCGGCGTGGCTGCCGTTATCGCGCAGGGCGACAATTTTCCCGTCTTTTATCTCCAGCGTTTTCAGCTCGGTGCGGGTGCTCGTCGCCACGCTGCCCTCGAAATTAAACCCGGCTTCAAGCAGCACGTTGTCCAGATAGTAATGTTTTGCAGTGATGTTCATCGGTTTCCCCGTCTCGCAGGTTGCCTTTGCAGAGTCGGCAGCATACGCGACGGAGCCGGTGGCGCCAAACAGCGCGCAGGCGGTGACCATTTTGCCGCTCTGGCTGATAAACTCGCGGCGGCTTTTGTTTTCACTCATCTTGTCTTCCTTCATTAACAATGTGGGTACCCGTTTCACCGCGCAGCGCCGCGGGCAGGCAGTCCGGCGAGGTGATGATCACGCGCCTGCCGCCGTGGCGTAAAAATGCCAGCGAGGCGACGATTTTGGGCAGCATGCTGCCCGCCGGAAAGTGTCCTTCATCCATGTAGCGCGTCATCTGCGCCACGCTGACGGTGTCCAGCGCCTGCTGGTCTGGCTTGCCGAAGTTAACGCAGACTTTCTCCACGCCGGTGGTTATCACCAGCACGTCGGCGCAAATCTCGCGGGCCAGCAGCGCGGTGGAGAGATCTTTATCGATAACCGCATCCACGCTCTGATAATCCCCTTGCTCGCTGCGCACCACGGGAATGCCTCCGCCGCCCGCGCCGATGACCACAAAACCTTTCTGCGTTAGCGCCTTAATCGCATCCGCCTCGACGATGCGCAGCGGCTGGGGCGAGGCCACCACGCGGCGATAGCCCCGGCCTGAATCCTCGACAAAATGCCAGTCCGGGTGCGCGAGCTGTAGCTCGTCGCGCTGCGCCTCGCTGAAGAACGCGCCGATCGGTTTTGTCGGGTGCGTAAAGCCGGGATCGTTTTTATCCACCTCCACCTGGGTGACGACCGTGACCGCCTTTTGCTCGCCGCGCGCCGCCAGGCGGTTGTTGAGCGCCTGTTGGATCAGGTAGCCGATGCCGCCCTGGGTATCCGCCACGCAGTTTGCCAGCGGGGTCAGCGGCAGCCCTTCCCGCTCGTGAGCGATCTCGGCGCGGCGCAGATCCAGCCCCACCTGCGGGCCGTTGCCGTGGGTGAGGACGATGTCATAGTCGGAGGCCAGCATTTCGAGCACCGACTCGGCCACCGCTTTGACCGCCTGCGCCTGATGTTCAATCGACTGGCTGGCGTTGTCTTTGATAATGCTGTTGCCGCCGATGGCGACGACCATTAGCTCTTTCATACGTTTTCCTTCGCAACAGTAACTTCAGCGCTCGCAACTTCGCGGCTGTCGAGGAAATGCTTCACCACAAACATGCCGCCCATCATCAGGTAGGCCGTGACGAACATCAGGGAACTGCCCTCGGCAAATCCCACCACTGGCGCGTGGATCACGCCAAACAGCGCCAGCAGCGCGCCTCCTGCGGCGGCGACGGCCCCGCGCAGCGGTTTGTTGATGATGGCGAAGATAGCGATACAGCCCCAGAGCATGCTGGCGAGCGGCGCACCGTTGCCGAGGTGCATCAGCCCCTCGTAGTAGATCCCTTTGCTGTGCAGCACGTCGGTGCCAATTTTCGCCGCGCTGGTTCCCGCCGCGCTCATCACGCTGTTCATCATGGTCAGCGCCCAGTTAGCGATCCACGGGAACAGGCAGATAAAGATGACGGGCACCTCCACTTTAGGCGTTTCCCGCACCACCTGGTTGGCGGTGACAACACCGATAAACACCAGAATCGGCACGATAGCGGTCATCGGTATGATGGCGAGCATAAAGGCCCCCAGCCCGAACAGCGGCACGATGAACATGGTCACGCCGGACGCCAGCGTGTAGCCGATGCTCGCCCCCATCGCCTTCCAGCCAGGATGGCCCACGTAGACCGTGACCGGGAACGGGTTGCCCATCAGGCAGCCGAGCATGGAAGCCAGGCCGTTCGCCAGCATCACCTTGCGGGTCGGGTACTCATCCCCCGCCGCGTGGGCGCTTTCGATGTTCTCCAAGTCAAAGATGTAGTTCGCCAGACCCAGCGGTACGGCGGACGCCAGATAAGGCAGCGCGTGCGGCAGGCCCTGCATAAAGCTGTCCACGTGCACTTCCGGCGGGTTAAAGCCGAAGGATGACATGGACGCCTTAATGGCATCCGGGCTTTGCAGTCCGGAAATCCACGCCAGCGCCGTTCCGGCAATCAGCAGCAGCAGGCCGGTCGGGATTTTGGCGAAAATTGGCTTTTTACCGAACCAGTTAATGAAGATCAGCAGCAGAACGATGAACGACACGGTGGGCGCTTCGAACGCCTGCAACATTGGGTTCATCGCCAGCAGCAACAGGCCAAGACCGGACAGGCACGACAGCAGCACGGTACGCGGGATCATCTTGCGGATGGTCTCACCCAGGAACGAGCCGCCCGCGAGGATCATCGCTTCCACGAAGCACCACACCAGGCCAATCTGAATCGCGAAATCCGCATCGCCGGTTTGCTGGTAGACGGGCATCAGGACCAGGAAGGTCACGGTAAAAATCGAGGGTGCGCTCGGGCCGGACGGCAGCGCGGTGACGTCCGTACGTCCGGTAGCGCGCGCCATTTGCAGGCCAAACCATGTGTAGCATAAGCTCGCTACCAGCACCGCCAGCCCGAAGGCCGGCGCGATGCGTCCATAAACAATCTCCTTCGGGATGCCGACGACAAAAATGAGCAGCCCCATCATGGTCAGCAAATTAGTCAGGTTGTTGGTCATCAACCCGAAATAGGCCGCCCAGTCACCTCTTTTCCACTCCAGTTTCATGTTTTTCATGGATGCATACCTTATAGAACGTAGCGATCGCGGAAGGTCAACAGCGCCTTTTCAAAACAGCTAAACGGCGGGTGAACGATGCCCGCCCCAATCATGCCGATGCCCGCGTCTTTGTGGGCAATGGCGGTGTTGATCACCGGCAGAATGCCGCTGCCCGCCACTCTGGTGATGTCGATGGCGGTTGGAATGCCCATAAACGACAGCAGCGGAATGGTGACGTTCGGGTTCTCGCCGAGGGTGATTTCGCGCATCTGGCGCGAGAAGTCGATGGCTTCCTCCACCGTGCCGCCCACCAGCGCAACGATGGCCGGTGCCGTCGCCATCGCAAAGCCGCCGATGCCGTAGGTTTCGGTGATGGCGCTGTCGCCAATATCCAGTCCGGAGTCTTCCGGCTTGTAGCCTGCGAACATCGGGCCAATCACCTGCTGCGCCGGACCGGTAAACCACTGCCCCGGCAGGCCGGAAACGCGCAGGCCGAACTCGTAGCCGTTGCGCGCCATGGTGGTAACCACGGTGCTATATTCAATGCCGTGAGCGGCATCCAGCGCGGCTTTACACATCGCCATCCACGTCGGGCCGGAGAAGTAGTCGCTGCTGGCGACAAACTCAAACACCTCGCGCTGCTGCTCCACCGGGTAGCCCGCCTGAATCAGCCCCGGCGTCAGCGCCTGGATCAGCAGCGTGGTGCCGGCGTTGTTGCGGTTGTGGCACTCGTCGCCCATGTGCAGCGCCTGGGCCAGCATCAGGCGCAGGTCGATTTCGCCGATGATATTCATCGCGTCGCGCAGCATCGGGCCGAGCACGTCGCGCATCCAGTTCAGACGGTCGATCACGCTCTGGTCGTTAGCCCCCATGCGCAGGATCTTCGCCATCTGCTCGCTGAGGTTGGTGAACGCCCGGTTGCCGTAGGTTTTGTTCTCAACGATGTGCATAAACATCGAGGCGGAGGTGACGCCCGCCATGGAGCCCACGCAGTCGTGCTCGTGGCACGGCGAGAAGGTGATCTCACCTGAAGCCGCCAGCCTTGCGGCATCCTCCAGATCCGTCGCCAGCCCTTCAAATACCAGCGCACCGGTAACCGCGCCCTTCATCGCCCCGCACATGTTTTCCCAGGAGACAGGCGGACCGGCGTGCAGAATGGTGGTGCGAGTCATGCCCGGCACTACGTTAATTGCCTGGTCATAGCCCACCAGCACCGGATGGGACTGGATAATGCGCTCAAGGGCGATTTTGTTCGCGGCGGCGATCTTCTCCGCCAGCGGTTTCTCTGCCAGCTGGTCGAGCGCTTCTACCACCTGCATGTTGCCCTGCCCCGGCGGCGTCCAGTCGAGCTGTGTCACGGGAACGTGCTGCTTTTTGAGGTCGTCGCTGAACATCGCAATGCCGACGTTAATGACGTTAAGCGGCTGGTTGAATAAAGTGGTCATTATGCTTTCTCCCCTTTGCAAACAAATTCACGTGCCAGTAATCCGGTGTTGGTGCTGCTGCTGGCCCAGATGACGCCTGCGTCGGTCAGCAGCTGGCACTGCTGCGCCAGCGACTGCGGATCCTGGTCGGTGCCGAGCACGTAGCCGAGGATCTCCAGCGGACGGTTATCGGCCTTCGCGATCGCCTGCGCCTCTTTGATCGCGTCGATCATCACCCCCACCGGATCCTCGTGCGCGCCGAAGCCGAGCACGAAGTCCATCACAATGACGGCCACCTGCGGATCGCGCGCCTCCTGCAGCAGGCGGCTGATGCGGTTGGTCGGGTCGATCATTGGGTGCGGTTTGCCGTTGGTGAAGTCGTCGTCACCGAAGTCAAGGAAGGTGTGGGCCTGGCTGACGCTGATGTCCTTCAGGCGCTTAGCCGGATCGGGCTGGATATTGCTCCAGACATCGTCGAACTTCTCCAGCGCGGCAAACATCGCTTCGTCGCACAGGGTGCCGCCGCAGAACAGGCCGCGAATGTACTTCTGCTGCGGGGTCAGGCGGGCGCGCACCTCTTCAATCAAAGGCCAGTTGAGCGGATGCAGATCCAGGGACTCTTTTTTAATGCCGGTAAGCAGCACCGCCTTCAGCGCCGCTTCTTTGGTGCCACGCGCAAACTGCAGGCCGTCTTCATCGGCGGGCGGTTCGCTGCGGCCGAGGAAGCAAACAACCACCGGCTTGCGGCAGGCTCTGGCGCGAGTCAGCACCTTTTCTGCCACCGCTGGCGCAGGCGGCTTGGAGATGAGCGCAATCACCTGAGTGCCCTCATCCGCCTCAAGCATGTCGATGGCGTCGAGCATCATCAGGCCGCCGATTTTTTCGCTGAGATCGCGCCCGCCGGTGCCGATCAGCTGCGACACGCCGCCGCCGAACTCGTGAATGCGCACGCTCAGCTCCTGGCTGCCGGTGCCGGAGGCGCCAACAATCCCAATCGGCCCGCGACGCACCGCGTTGGCGAAGCACAGCCCCGCACCGTTGATGATGGCGGTTCCGCAGTCAGGCCCCATCATCAGCAGCCCTTTCTCATGCGCCAGTTGCTTCAGCGCCAGCTCGTCGTCGAGCGACACGTTATCGGAAAAGAGCATGACGTTAAGATCGTTTTCCAGCGCCTGACGCGCTTCACGAGCGGCAAAGGTGCCGTTGACGGAAATGACCGCCAGGTTGCTGTCCGGGCGATGGGTCTTGGCGCTGGCAATCGTCGCGTAGCGTGCTTCATGGCCGCCGCTGCTCGCTTTGCGTGTAAATAAGGCTTCTATTTCCGCCAGCGTTTCATCGTTCGCCGCGTCGCCTTTAATCACGATCATCAGGTCGCCATTTTTGGCTTCCGCTAATTCCGGCGTGAGCAGCCCGAGATTTTTCAGAACGCCTTTATTCATTTCCGTCGCCATCGCCACAAACGCCTGTTCGACGCCCGGCAGTTTATTGGCTTTGGTGGAAACCGACATTAAGGAAACCGAATCGAAATACGTGTTCTTTTTTATGACGATTTTGGTTGGCATTGTTTTCTCCTGAATACGGATAAAAGGGGGCCGCCGTCGCGCAGAATGCACGTCGGTAAAAATACTGTTTGAATTAACGGCCAGCCGGACGTGGCTGGCCGAATGCGTTATGCGCCCGCCGCCAGCAGCAGGTCGGCTATTGCATCGAAGCCTTTTTCCCGCGCCAGTTCGAGCGGGGTTTTGCCGTATTTATCGGTCATGTGGGGATTCGCGCCGTGATCCAGCAGCAGCTTCACAATTTCCTGCTGCTTTGCGCCGCCGTCATTCAGCACGATGGCTTCCAGCAGCGGCGTCCAGCCGACAAAGTTAGTGTGGTTGACGTTAATATCGGTTTTTTCCAGTAGCTCGCGCACGATTTCAACGTGGCCTTTTTCACTGGCAGGGGTAATGCCCACGCCGCCGAAGCGCGTCAGACGGTCGAGATCCGGATTCGCCGGAAGAACGATGCGCAGCAGGGTTAAATCATTAGTCAGGCAGCTTATCAGGAAGGGGTTAAAACAGGTCTGGTCCTGTTTATCAATATCCGCGCCGGCGGCAATTAAAAATTCCACGCAGGCATAATGCTTTTTCAGGCTGGCAATAATAATGGCGGTTCTTTTCTGGCGGTTGGTGGCGTTAATATCCACGCCGTTATCCAGGCAGGCTTTTAGCGCGTCGATGTTGCCCTCTTCTGCCGCCAGCAGAAATTCCGTAACGAGTGCGTTTGCAGACATATTCAGTCTCCCAATGTTTCACTTCTGATGACCTGAGAATAGCAACAGCCTGGTCACAAAAGAATCCGCTTAAAAATGATTCATCGACACGCAATTCATTGTTGAGTTAAATTCAACAGTCAGGCTAAAACGTGCGTCTGTGCAACCTTTTTCTTATGGTTTACCGTTTTTTAGCGCCTCAGGCAGCATTATCCTTATGGTTGTAAAAGCCTTGCAGGACGCGGCTCAGCGTAAATAGTCAGAACTGTGACACACTTCAAATATGATGTAACGGCGCTGTTAAAATATGTTCAAAACTGATGGCTGAGGATGCTGTGATATGAATTCCATCTTTACCGAAGAGAACCTGCTGGCCTTCACCACCGCGGCACGCTTCGGCAGCTTCAGCAAAGCCGCCGCCGAGCTGGGTGTGACGACCTCCGCCATTAGCTACACCATTAAGCGCATGGAGACCGGGCTGGATGTGGTGCTGTTTGTGCGCAACACGCGCAGCATCGAGCTGACGGAGTCCGGGTTTTATTTTTACCGTAAAGCCACCGACCTGCTGAATGACTTCCACGCCATCAAGCGCGGGATTGATACCATTTCGCAGGGCATCGAGGCGCGAGTGCGCATCTGCATTAATCAGCTCTTGTATACGCCGCGCCATACCGCGCGTTTGCTGCAGGTGCTGAAAAAGCAGTTTCCCACCTGCCAGATCACGGTGACGACCGAGGTGTATAACGGCGTCTGGGATTCGATCATCAACAATCAGGCCAACATCGCGATTGGCGCGCCGGATACGCTGCTGGACGGCGGCGGGATTGATTACACCGAAATTGGCGCCATTCGCTGGGTGTTTGCCATCGCGCCGGAACATCCCCTCGCCTTTGTTCCCGAACCGATAGCGGAGAGCCAGTTGCGCCTGTACCCCAACATCATGGTGGAAGATACCGCGCATACCATCAACAAGAAGGTCGGCTGGCTGCTGCACGGGCAGGAGGCGATTCTGGTGCCGGATTTCAACACCAAGTGCCAGTGCCAGATTCTGGGGGAAGGGATTGGCTTTTTGCCGGAATACATGGCAAGAGAAGCGATGGAAGACGGTCTGCTCATCACGCGGCGTATTAACAATCCGCGGCAGGACTCGCGCATGCTGCTCGCCACGCAGCATGCGGCGACCGGCCAGGTGACGCGCTGGATCAAACAGCAGTTTGGCCCGGAAGGCGTATTAACCGGTATATACAGTGATTTACTGTGGCGTGCTTAGTTTTTCGTCTGCACCCAAAACGCGTGGATAAGGCCCGGGAAGTAACCCAGGATGGTCAGAAGGATGTTCAGAATAAACGCCCAGCCCAGTCCCTTGCCAAGCAGCACGCCCAGCGGCGGGAGAATAATCGTAAAAACAACGCGCCAAAAACCCATAATCACTCCGTGCAAGCTAACCAATTGAAAATTAAAAAGAGACATTTCTCTAAGCATAGCCAGTTTACGGGTTACTGCCATTCGTCTCTCGCGCTTTTACCTGCCTTTACCCTCTTTACACTGGCTTAAGCCCTTCCTTAAATGTTCTACTACTCATAAATTGACCGTAAGGAAACACCATGTCTCTTTCTCTTATTTCGCCACAGCAGGCGAATGCGCTTATTAAAGAAGGCGCAAAACTGATTGATATTCGCGATCCCGACGAGTATGCCCGCGAGCATATTCCGGCAGCACGCTCCATACCGCTGGATTCTTTACCCGGCGGGCTCAACGCTGCCCCTGGTGAAACGGTGATTTTCCACTGTCAGTCCGGGACACGGACATCAAACAATGCTGCGCGACTTGCGCAGGCAGCGTTGCCGGCTCAGGCCTTCGTGGTTGAGGGGGGCATTCAGGGCTGGAAGCAGGCCGGGCTGCTGACCGTTGAAGATAAATCCCAGCCGCTCCCGCTGATGCGGCAGGTACAAATTGCCGCCGGGCTGCTAATCCTCTGCGGCGTGGTGCTGGGTTATAGCGTCTCCAGCGGCTTTTTCCTGCTGAGCGGTTTCGTCGGTGCCGGGCTGCTGTTCGCCGGTGTGACAGGTTTTTGTGGTATGGCACGGTTGCTGAAAGTGATGCCGTGGAACCGTCATACCTCATAAGCAGTAATCAATGAATTACGCTGTACCCGGCTTCAGACGTCGGCTAAGGTGAAGATCGCTAAAACGATGAGGAGGTTATATGTTTTCTGTCGGTGATTATGTGCAACCGCTTAAAGGCGGCCCAAAGCTGAAAGTGCTCGAAGTGAACGGTGAAAACGTGGTGGCGGTACAGGCCAGCAATGAACAAGGCGAGAAATATACGCTGAAAGCGGCCGATTTGGCGCCGTATACCGAAGAAGGTGATTTCGGCGTCTGCTGAACAGACAACCGGGCGGCTTGTTCCGCCCGGTCCACGTATTAGATCAGAAAATCATCCAGTGATTTACCCTCTGCCAGCGCGCTGGCAATAGGCTTCGGCGTGCGGCCCTGGCCGGTCCACGTTTTTTCTTCACCGTTCTGGTCAATAAAGCGATATTTCGCTTCACGCGGTTTACGCTTTTTAGTCGGTTTACCCGCCTGCGCCAGTTCTGAACCCAGCAGGTCAGTCGGAGAAATACCATCGGCTTTCATCAGTTCCAGCAGGGTATTAATTTTTTCCTGCTGTTCAGCGCGCTGCTGCTCTAATTCCGCCAGCTCATTGCGTTTTTCTTCAGTAACGACCCTGACCTTTTCCAGCATTTCCTCAAGAACGTCCAGGGTTAATTCTCGCGCCATCGCGCGCAGGGTTCGGATATTATTAAGATTCTGTAACGTCAAAGACATATTATTGAAAACCTTTTCTTTGGGGTAAATAGATAAATCGCCCCAAGAATAATTCATTTCAGTTGAAATATCTACCCAAAGGTCCAAACGGGCATAAATGTAAATATATTTAAATATCGCCGTTAATAATAGCGCATAGCATTGGCGGGAAACACGTAGTTCTAATCACCAAATCAATATAAATGGTCAACTTTAATCCAAATCACAGCATACTGCGCTCTCATCAGGGGAGCGGATTTCTGCGTCAAAAGCAAAACACTTAAGCAACTGATTTATATAAGAAAAACATTTAATGAGACAGATTATAACGAACCGGATATAAAACAACCAATTTTAGAGAATTTTGTGGACAAAAGGCGAGTAAATAAAAATTAATCACTAGTTGTTAGTTCAAACATAGAGATATACGCTATACACCTCAAACAAACCAACATAAAGAACTAG
>NZ_JADBQO010000047.1:0-14119 GCF_014895875.1 Enterobacter cloacae complex sp. P12RS | reverse complement strand
AAATAAAACAGTTATTTATTAGGGGAATACAGTGAACCGCTACCTCTCTCTTTTACCGTTCGTTTTGTTAACGCTCACGGCGTGCGATCCTAAACCTGAACAAGCCTCCCCCCTGCCCAGAATGGTTAAAGTGGCGGAGGTGACGGTTCCCGGTTATGCCCAGCAGCGCGTTTTTCCCGCCCGCATTGAGTCGGGCGATGCCACAGACCTTTCCTTCAAGCGCGCTGGTCAAATTGAAGCGCTCGATGTGCGTCAGGGCGCAGCCATCAAGCAGGGCCAACAGCTTGCAAGATTGAACGCCCGTGAAGCCCAGCAGCGGGTTAACGACAGGCAGACGGCGGCGACGCTGGCCCAGAGGCAGTTCGATCGCTTCCAGACGCTGGCGGGCCGCCAGGCGATTTCGAAAGCCGAAATGGACGTGCAGCGTGCGAACCGCGATTCGGCGAATGCGGCGCTGCAGATTGCCCGAGAAGAGTTGAATCAGATGACGCTCGTCTCCCCCTTCAGCGGGACGGCGGCCAGCGTACATGTCCGAAACCATCAGGTGGTGTCTGCCGGTCAGCCCATCGCGACGTTAACCCGCACCGATCTGCTTGATGTGGTGTTCAGCATCCCTGAAAACCTGTTTAAGACCTTTGATATCCGCAACGCGCAGTATCGTCCGGTAGTGAGAATTAACGCCATTCCGGATCGGGAATTTACCGCCGTCTACAAAGAGCACTCGGGCAGCAGCGACAGTAATACCCTGACCTGGCAGGTGATACTGACCATGCCGCGACCAGATGATTTTCCCGCCGTCGGTGGCGTAAGCGGTACGGTGACCATCAATTTAACCAACCTCCCGGCTGGCGCGGGCGCTCAGACGCTGGTTGTACCGGTTGAGGCCGTCTTTAACCCGGACAACAGCCCACGCAATGAGCCGCACGTCTGGGTTGTGGCGGGAGAAGGCGACACGCTCCATCTTGAAGACCGCAAGGTCAGCGTGGGGCAAGTGATAACCGAAGGCGTGACGATCACCAGCGGGCTTAAGGCGGGCGAGCGCGTGGTGGCCGCAGGCGTGGGAGAGCTCCATGCTAACCAGCCGGTGCGTATCTGGACGCGTGAGCGGGGACTGTAATGGATATCACTCGTCAATTTATTAATAACCCGGTTCGCGTCTGGCTAACGATTCTGCTGCTGGGCATTGGGGGGATTTTCGCCCTGTTGAATATCGGCAGGCTGGAAGATCCCGCCTTTACCATCAAAACCGCTGTGGTGGTTACCCACTACCCCGGCGCATCCGCTCAGCAGGTTGAAGAAGAGGTGACGCTGCCGCTGGAGAATGCCCTTCAGCAGCTGCCTTATCTGGACAACGTGAGCTCCATCTCATCAAACGGGCTGTCGCAAATCACCGTTAACATCGCTTCACGCTATCACTCGAACGAACTGCCGCAGATTTGGGATGAGCTGCGCCGCCGAGTGGGCGATGCCTCGCGTCAGTTCCCGCCCGGCGTCGTCACGCCCTTTGTGAATGACGATTTCGGCGACGTATTCGGCTTCTTCTTCGCCATTTCCGGGGATGAATTCAGTAATCCTGAACTGGTGAGATATGCAGAGCAGCTGCGCCGCGCGTTGATTCTGGTTCCCGGCGTCGCGAAGGTCGCCATCGGCGGGGCCATTAGCCAACAGGTCAACATCGATATTTCCCTGACCAAAATGGCCGCGCGCGGCATTACGCTGAACCAGCTTTCCGCCCTGCTCAGCAGGCTCAACGTCGTTTCCAGCGCCGGAGAAATCACCTCCGGCAGCGAATCCATTCGTCTGCACCCGACCGGTGAGTTCGAGAATCTCGATGAACTGGCGGATCTCATCATCACGCCTTCCGGCACCGGGGCGGCGACGCGCCTGCGGGATATCGCCACGCTGTCGCGCGGGCTGAACGAATCGCCCGCCAGTATCTACCATGCCAACGGCAAAAAAGCCGTCACCATGGGCGTCTCGTTTATTTCCGGCGTTAACGTGATCGACGTGGGCCACGCGCTGGAGGCGAAGCTAAACCAGATGTCGGCGGAAAAACCGGCAGGCATACAGATAGATCTGTTTTACGATCAGGCAGCCGAAGTGGGCCATTCTGTTAACGGTTTTATTATTAACTTCCTGATGGCGCTGGCGATTGTCATCGGCGTGCTGCTGATCTTTATGGGGGTACGCAGCGGGATCATCATCGCGGTTTCTCTCGCCCTTAACGTTCTGGGCACGCTGCTGATTATGTATCTGTGTGGCATTGAGCTACAGCGCATCTCGCTCGGGGCGCTGATTATCGCCCTCAGCATGCTGGTGGATAACGCCATCGTGATTGTCGAAGGGGTGTTGATTGCCCGGCAGCAGGGCTCCCCGCTGTTAACCGCCGTTAACAACATCATCCGCCGCTCCGCCCTGCCGCTGCTGGGGGCGACGGTGATCGCCATTCTTGCGTTTGCCCCTATCGGGCTATCGCAGGATTCCACCGGGGAATACTGTAAATCTCTGTTCCAGGTGCTGCTGATTTCCCTGATGCTGAGCTGGTTCTCGGCGCTCACCCTCACCCCGGTGCTGATTAAGTGGTGGTTGTTTAAAAACGACAGCGCGCCGGACGCCACTGACGAGTCAGATCCTTACGACAAACGTCTCTACCGCCTCTACCAGCACCTGCTGAACGCACTGCTGCACCATAAAGCGCCGACGCTGGTAGTGATGGCCGCCCTGCTGGCCGCGTCTGTCTGGGGGTTTGGCGCGGTGCGGCAAAACTTTTTCCCGTCGTCCAATACGCCGATTTTCTTTGTCGACCTCTGGTTACCCTACGGGACAGATATCAAATGGACCGAGAAAATGACTGGCGATATTGAGAAAACCATCAAGGGACGGCCCGGCGTGGAAACCACCGTCTCGACCATTGGTCAGGGGAGCATGCGCTTTATTCTGACCTACAGCGGACAGCGGCAGTACAGCAACTACGCGCAGATTATGGTGCGTATGGATGACCAGCGCAGCATCTCCGCGCTGACGCGCTACGTGGATGAGTACATCGCACGTAACTACCCGCAGGTCAACGCCAGCACGAAACGGGTGATGTTTGGGCCCTCCGGCGACAGCGCCATTGAAGTGCGCATTAAAGGCCCGGATCCTGACAGGCTGCGTCTGATTGCCAGCCAGGTGGACGATATCCTGGCGCGCGACCCGGCCACGGGGAGCGTCCGAAACGACTGGCAAAACCGCAGCAAAGTGATCCGTCCGCAGTACGTCGCCGCGCTGGGACGCGAGCTTGGCGTGGATAAGCAGGACGTCGACAACGCGCTGGAGATGAATTTCTCCGGCAGCCGGGCGGGGCTGTATCGGGAAGGCAGTGACCTGCTGCCCGTGGTGGTGAGGCCTCCGGAAAGCGAAAGGCTGGACGCCAGCCACCTGAACAACGTGCTGGTGTGGAGCCATGCGCGGCAGCAGTATATCCCGCTGAGTAACGTCGTCAGCAGCTTCACGCTGGAGTGGGAAGATCCGCTCATCCTTCGACGCGACCGCTCGCGGGTACTGACGGTTCAGACGGATCCGGACCCGCTGAGCCAGCAAACCTCCGGTGATATTCTCGCCCGCGTGAAGCCGCAGGTGGATGCCCTTCCCCTGCCACACGGTTACAGCATCGAGTGGGGGGGCGACGCGGAAAACTCCAGCGAAGCGCAGCAAGGGCTGTTCACTACGCTACCTCTCGGGTATCTGGTGATGTTTGTTATTACGGTGCTGATGTTCAGCTCGGTAAAAAATGCCGTCGCGATCTGGCTGACCGTACCGCTGGCGTTGATTGGCGTCACGCCAGGATTTTTAATTACCGGCATTCCCTTTGGCTTTATGGCGCTGATTGGTCTGCTGAGCTTGAGCGGAATGCTCATCCGCAACGGCATCGTACTGGTGGAAGAGATCGAACAGCAGAAAACGCACAAGGACCAGCACAGCGCGATCGTTTATGCCGCCACCTCGCGCCTGCGCCCTATCCTGCTCACCGCGTTCACGACCGTACTTGGCCTGGCACCGCTGCTGCTGGATGTTTTCTTCCAGAGCATGGCCGTTGTGATTATGTTTGGACTGGGGTTTGCTACAATCCTGACGCTACTGGTACTCCCCGTGATCTATGCGTGTTTCCATCGTAAGGACGAAGCCAAACAACAATGAATGCGACAGGGCTGAACATTATCAAGACGCTGGGCTGTATGACGGCGGTCACCTTCTTCACCATCTACAATACCTGGGATCATTATGACTATGACTATCACTGGATCCTGGGCTTTTTAACCTTTATCTCGACCATCGCCACGCCGCTGTTTTTTGTGGTGTCGGGCTATCTCGACGGGCAATCCCGGCACGGCACACGCTGGCAGCTGGGTAAAATAAAAAGTCTGGTGATTGTTTTTCTGTTCTGGATAACGATCTACTACCTCTGGGAGCCTTATCAACGCGGGTATTTAATTCAGCCCTGGTTCGTGTTCGCCTTTGTCGTGATTTACACCTTCCATCCGGCAGTGGAGTGGCTTAGCCAGCGGAGATCGCTGTTCTGCGGCGCGATTGCTGCTCTGCTGTGCTTTTCCTACGGATACGATCTGTTATCGGCGCTTTATCCTGAAACGCACGTCCTTTCGCTTTCGCCGCAGTATCGGCTGTGGACATGGCTGCTGTTTTATCTGACCGGGCAGCTCTTCTGCGACCCAAAAGTCGCCGAGTGGATAAGCCGCAAAAACGTGGTTCGGGCGGCGGTTGTCGCCATCCCGTTTATCTATCTCTTCACCTGGTTTTACGAGCGCCACTTCTTTTTTGCCCTGTTTAAGGCCGACAGAAACGCCTTTATTCTCACCGGCTCGCAGATCTACATCCTGATTATTGCCCTGGTGATTGCGGCGAACGGCGTTCGCTTTCGCCGCAATGCTGAATTAAAGGAGTCCATTCTGGCCGCCATCAGCAAAACGATGACCGGCGTATATATTGTGCATTACTCGGTGTTTCATCTGCTGACGGCGCTGATACCGGTGACCTCTCTCGGCATGAAGCTGGCGCTGATTGTGCTTACGTTCGTCACCTCTGTTCTCTTTTCCATGCTGGTATTGTCTAACGCCGTGGCAAAAAAGGTGATCACCCTTTAAAAGCCTAAGCGCAGCCAGGCAAAAAGCACGTTGCCGTTGTTATAAGTTCCAGGAATATAGGTGAACTGGACGGTAACGCGCTTATAGCCGGCAGAAAACAGTGGGAAGATGAACGGCAGAGGCACATAGTTCGCAAAATCATCTCGCGCCGTGATGCCCGCGGCGGCACCGAGCCCAAGGCGGAAATCTTTGGCATTATCCAGATACCAGCCCTTCTCCCAGCCATAGCCCATCGCGGGCTGCCATTCGTTGTGCGAGTCCTTGAACATCATTGCGAAAAGCGCGCTCCAGTTGCCCTCTTCGTTATAGCGGGACACGCCCAGGCCGCCGCCCCACGGCATTTCGTTGTAATTGTCGGTTTTTTCTTTATCGTACATAAAGCGGGCGTGCCAGCTCAGAAACGGCAGGTACAAATCGTAACGTTGCGGCTCTTCCCAGGTCTGGGAGATATCATCCGTCAGCGCATTCCACCAGCCGCTAATACGCTGTTCGCCATAGACTTTCGGCTCGGCATGAAGCGGTGCGGCGAATAAAAACAGGACCATCCAGAATGCCGAAAAGTTACGTTGCATCGTTTTTCCCTCAGCTTTAGTCACGCAGCGGTATCTATTACTGTAATCCATTCAGCACGAACCGGAGCCAAACAGACTGATTTATCTCGAGGCAGGGGAAAATGAAATTTATTTATTCAGCGCCTTCCGGAAAGATAAAAACGTTTTCTCAGGCGTTTTGTCGCGGTAGTCTCATAGGTTCCGTTTATATGACGGCAGCTATGTGAGTGACATTTTCTTATACCAATAATAAAAAACAGTACGGACAGGATAACTATGGACTCCACCCTCATCTCCGATCGTCCCAACGAGGAGACACCTTCGCTCAATCGCGCCCGCCGCGCTGCACTCGGCAGCTTCGCGGGTGCCGTCGTCGACTGGTATGATTTTCTGCTTTACGGCATTACCGCCGCGCTGGTGTTTAACCGCGAGTTTTTTCCCCAGGTTAGCCCCGCGATGGGCACGCTTGCCGCGTTTGCCACCTTCGGCGTCGGCTTTCTGTTTCGCCCGCTGGGCGGGGTGATTTTCGGCCACTTCGGCGACCGGCTTGGCCGCAAGCGGATGCTGATGCTTACCGTCTGGATGATGGGGATCGCCACCGCGCTGATTGGCATTCTTCCTTCGTTTTCCGCTATTGGCTGGTGGGCGCCTGTGCTGCTGGTGACGCTGCGCGCCATTCAGGGCTTCGCCGTGGGCGGCGAATGGGGCGGCGCGGCGCTGTTATCCGTTGAGAGCGCGCCAAAAAACAAGAAAGCGTTTTACAGCAGCGGCGTGCAGGTCGGGTACGGCGTCGGGCTGTTGCTTTCCACCGGGCTGGTATCGTTAATCAGCCAGCTCACCACCGACGAGCAGTTTCTGAGCTGGGGCTGGCGCATCCCGTTTATCTTCAGCATCGTGCTGGTGATTGCCGCCCTGTGGATCCGCAACGGGATGGATGAGTCGGCAGAGTTCGAACAGCAGCAGCGTGAGGAGCCGTCCGTCAAAAAGCGGCTGCCGGTGATGGAAGCCCTGATTCGGCACCCTGGCGCTTTTCTGAAAATTATCGCCCTGCGCCTGTGCGAGCTGCTGACGATGTATATCGTCACCGCCTTTGCGCTGAACTACTCGACGCAGAATCTCGGCCTGCCGCGCGAACTGTTCCTGAATATCGGCCTGGTGGTTGGCGGGATCAGCTGCCTGACCATCCCCTGCTTCGCCTGGCTGGCGGACCGGTTTGGTCGCCGCCGCGTCTACATCACCGGCGCGCTGATTGGCACCCTCAGCGCCTGGCCGTTCTTTATGGCGCTGGAGGCGCAGTCTGTGTTCTGGATTGTCTTCTTCGCCATTATGCTCGCCAACATCGCTCACGATATGGTGGTCTGCGTGCAGCAGCCGATGTTTACTGAACTGTTCGGCGCCAGCTACCGCTACAGCGGCGCGGGCGTGGGTTACCAGGTGGCAAGCGTGGTCGGCGGCGGATTTACGCCGTTTATCGCCGCCGCGCTGGTGACCTTCTCCGGCGGTAACTGGCACAGCGTGGCGATTTATCTGCTGGCCGGCTGCCTGCTGTCGGCGGCAACGGCGCTGCTGATGAAAGAGACGAGCCACCGCTGATCTCCCTTTTGTTTCACAGGCGTGTGACATACTATCGGATAGAGTCGCACACCTGTGGAACAAGGAGACAGAGATGAATAATAAGGGCTCCAGCCTGACCCCGGCTCAGGCGCTGGAAAAACTCGACGCGCTGTATGAACAGTCCGTCAACGCGCTGCGCAGCGCCATCAGCGAATACATCGAAACGGGGAAACTTCCCGATCAAAAGGCCAGAAACGAAGGCCTTTTTGTTTATCCATCGCTCTCTGTGACCTGGGACGGCAGCGCAAGCACGACGCCGAAAACCCGCGCCTACGCCCGTTTTACCCACTCCGGCTGCTACAGCACCACCGTCACCCGCCCTGCACTGTTCCGCCCCTATCTGGAAGAGCAGCTAACGCTGTTGTATCAGGATTACGGCGCGCACATTGCCGTGAAGCCTTCACAGCATGAGATCCCGTACCCGTACGTGATTGACGGTTCGGCGCTAACTCTTGACCGCTCCATGAGCGCGGGACTGACCCGCCACTTCCCAACGACCGAGCTGTCACAGATTGGCGATGAGACGGCTGACGGGATTTATCACCCGGCAGAGTTTTCCCCCCTGTCGCACTTTGACGCCCGTCGGGTGGATTTCTCCCTGGCGCGCCTGCGCCACTACACCGGCACGCCCGCCGAGCATTTCCAGCCGTTTGTGCTGTTTACCAACTACACCCGCTACGTGGACGAGTTCGTTCGCTGGGGCTGTAGCCAGATCCTTGATCCGGACAGTCCATATATCGCCCTCTCCTGCGCGGGCGGGATCTGGATCACCGCCGAGACCGAAGCGCCCGAGCAGGCCATCTCCGATCTGGCGTGGAAAAAACACCAGATGCCCGCCTGGCACCTGATCACCGCCGACGGTCAGGGGATCACCCTGATCAACATCGGCGTCGGCCCGTCGAACGCCAAAACCATCTGTGACCATCTGGCGGTGCTGCGCCCCGACGTGTGGCTGATGATTGGCCACTGCGGCGGCCTGCGCGAAAGCCAGCTGATTGGCGATTACGTGCTGGCCCACGCCTATCTGCGCGACGACCACGTGCTGGATGCGGTACTGCCGCCGGATATCCCAATCCCGAGCATCGCCGAAGTACAGCGCGCGCTGTATGACGCCACCAAAGAGGTGAGCGGCATGCCGGGTGAAGAGGTGAAGCAGCGCCTGCGTACCGGTACGGTGGTGACAACGGATGACCGCAACTGGGAGTTGCGTTACTCCGCCTCCGCGCTGCGCTTCAACCTGAGCCGAGCGGTGGCGATTGATATGGAGAGCGCCACCATCGCCGCCCAGGGGTATCGCTTCCGCGTTCCTTACGGCACGCTGCTGTGCGTGTCCGATAAGCCGCTGCACGGCGAAATTAAGCTGCCGGGTCAGGCCAACCGTTTCTATGAAGGGGCGATTTCCGAACATTTGCAGATCGGCATTCGCGCCATCGACCTGCTGCGGGCGGAAGGCGACCGACTGCATTCGCGCAAGCTGCGCACCTTCAACGAGCCGCCGTTCCGCTAATAACAATAAGGAAAAACCATGCACACCCCTACTCCGCTCTCTGCCCTGCGTCAGTGGCTTCAGGAAAACAGCCTCGACGGGATGATCGTTCCGCGCACCGATGCCTGGCAAAGCGAGAATTGCGCGTCGAACGACGAAAAGCTGGCCTGGCTGACAGGCTTTAACGGCTCTGCAGGCGTCGCGCTGGTACTGAGGGATAAAGCGCTGCTGTTCGTCGACGGGCGCTATCAGGTGCAGGCCCGCGTTCAGGTGAATATGGATGAGGTTGAGATCCACCATCTACACAACGAGCCGCTGGCAGACTGGCTGACGGCCAACGTCGCGGCGGGCACGCGCATTGGTTTTGACCCAATGCTGATGACGAATACCGAGTTCACGCAGCTGTCTGCCACTCCGTGCACGCTCGTGCCGCTGAACGCGTCACCGTTTGACGCCTTATGGACCGATCGCCCTGCCGCACCGGCGGGGCTTATCCGTGAAATGCCAGTTGCGATAAGCGGTGAAAGCAGCGAAGACAAACGTCAGCGCGTTGCCGCCGTGCTGGCCGCAAACAACGCAGACTACCTGGCCGTTACGCTGCCGGATAACATTGCGTGGCTGCTCAACGTACGCGGCTCAGATATCCCCACCAGTCCGGTACCGCTCTCATTTGCCCTGCTCGGTCGCGACGGCCGCGTTGAGTGGTTTGTTAACGATAATAAGCTCGCAGAACTCCCTGATGCAGTTCTGAACGCCTTCACGATTGCGCCACAGGACACCTTTATTGAGCGCTGTCAGCAACTTGCTGAAGGGAAGCGGGTGATGGTTGATGCCGACTCCGCGCCGGTGGCCCTGCGCTTTGCCATTGAACCGCGCGGTGAAATTGTCTGGCGAACCGATCCCATTACCCTCATTAAGGCTACCAAAAACCCGGTCGAGCTGGCAGGGTATCGCGAGTGCCATCTCCAGGACGGCGCCGCGTGGGTCAACTTCCTGGCCTGGCTGAGCCGCGAAGTGCCGCTGCGTGCGGCGGCGGGACAACCGCTAACGGAGCTGGAAGTGCAGGCGCAGCAGCTGGCATTTCGCAAACAGCAGCCCGGTTTTATCGAGCAGAGTTTCGCGACTATTTCCGCCTCTTCGAGCAATGCGGCGATGTGCCACTATCATTCAAGCGAGGCCAGCAACAAGCCCATCGGCCATAACCATTTTTACCTGAACGATTCGGGCGGTCAGTACGCTAACGGCACCACCGATGCCACGCGCACGCTGGCGTGGGGTAATGTCCCCTCGCAGCAGCGTCTGCACTACACCGCCGTGCTGAGAGGCTTCCTGTCGCTGATTACCCTGCAGTTCCCTTCCGGTACGCAGGGGCACCAGCTGGATGCTTTCGCGCGTCGTCCGCTGTGGGAGATGGGGCTGGATTACGATCACGGTACCGGGCACGGCGTGGGCCACCAGCTTCTGATCCACGAAAACCCGCATCGCATCGCCAAAAAGGTCAACCCGTGGCCGCTGGTGGCAGGGAACATCATGACCATTGAGCCGGGATACTATCTGGGCGATAGCCACGGTATCCGTATTGAAAACCAGGTGGAGATAGTGGAGAGCCGTCCGGGGTTCTGCAAGTTTGCTTCTCTGACGCTGATCCCGATTGATTTAAGCCAGGTCGAGCTGGATCTGTTGAGCGAGCAGGAAAAGCAGTGGCTGGATGAGTATCATCAGCAAGTACGTGAGGCGCTGTCACCGCTGGTGAATAGCGAGGCGCGTTCGTGGCTCAAGGAGGCGACGGCGCCGGTTCGTGTGTAATTTCGTGCGGTCTGATGCCCTGACCCCATCCCTCTCCCACGGGAGAGGGTGAAAACACTAAAAACGGCAACAAGGTTGCCGTTTTGCATTTACCTGGCGCAGAAAAGCAAAAAGCCTGCTTTAAAAGCAGGCTTTTCAAATTTGGCTCCTCTGACTGGACTCGAACCAGTGACATACGGATTAACAGTCCGCCGTTCTACCGACTGAACTACAGAGGAATCGTGTGAACGGGGCGCATATTATCGATGCTCCCCCATGATGTCAAAGGCAGAATGCATATTTCCGATCGTTTGCCGAATTATTCTCCATTTCGCGCAATTGTCAGGCATTTTGTCGCGGATATTTCCACAGCCAGCGCCCGCTGACCATGCGCCAGTAGAACAGCGCCCCGCGTACGGCCCAGTCAAGGAACATCCCCAGCCAGACGCCCACCACGCCCCAGCCCAGCACCACGCCCAGCGTATAGCCCGCCACAACGCGACACCCCCACATGCCAAGCATGGACACCCACATGGCAAAACGGGCATCGCGCGCCCCTTTCAGCCCGGCAGGCAACACCCAGGATGCCGCCCAGATGGGCATAAAGGCGGCGTTGAGCCAGATAAGGATCTTCACCACCTCTTTCACGTCATCTTCGTGGGTATAGAACGCGGCCATCAGCCCGGCAAACGGCGCGGTGCCCCAGGCGATCAGCGTCAGCCCAATCGTCGACAGCCAGAACACATGGCGCAGCTGCCGCTCCGCCTGGCCTATCTGCCCTTTCCCGAGCCGTTTACCCGTGATGATGGTTGATGCCGACCCAAGGGCGTTACCCGGCAGGTTAATCAGCGAGGCGATGGAGAAGGCGATAAAGTTACCGGCGATAACGTCGGTGCCCATTCCGGCGACAAACATCTGTGTGAGCAGCTTCCCGCCGTTGAACAACACGGATTCAATGCTCGCGGGAATACCAATCCCCATCACTTCCCAGATAATGGCGAAATTAAAGGGCCGGAAGTAGCTCTTAAGCGTAAGACGCAGCGAGGGGGTAATCCCCGTCATCAGCACCCCGATGATAGCCGCCGCACCGATATAGCGTGATATGGTTAATCCCAGCCCGGCCCCGACGAACCCCAGCCCATCCCACGAGAACGCGCCGTAGATCAGCACGCTGCTGATGATGATATTCAGGATATTCATCCCACCGTTGATCAGTAGCGGGATTTTGGTGTTACCTGCCCCGCGCAGCGCGCCGCTACCAATCAACGCGATGGCCGCCGCCGGATAGCTTAAGACGGTCATTTCGAGATAGGTCAGCGCCAGGTCCTTCACCTCGTTCGTGGCTTCCCCGGCGACAAAATCGATAATCTCTTTACCGAAATAGTGGATCACCGCCGCCAGAACAATCGAAAAGAGGGTCATGATCATCAGCGACTGACGTGCAGCCTCGCGCGCGCGTTTGGGATCCAGCTTGCCGAGACTAAAGGCCACCACAACCGTCGTCCCGAGATCGATGGCGGCAAAGAATGACATCACCACCATGTTAAAGCTGTCTGCCAGCCCGACCCCCGCCATCGCCTCTTTCCCCAGCCAGCTTACCAGGAAGGTGCTCAGCACTCCCATCAGCAGAACGCAGGTATTTTCCAGGAAAATAGGCACGGCAAGAGGGGTGATTTCACGCCAGAACAGAACACGATAGCTTTTACGTTTTGCGTACCATGGCGTGCGCACGATCGCCTGGCGCAGAGAGGCAGTGACGTTCAAAATGGACCTTAGCGAGAATAGTTGAAACTCCATTTCAAATGATGGGGGAGAAATGCTAATCCTGCAAAGTATTTTCCTGAAAAAGATGTGTGTATTTACAACAAACTGACGACAGAATCGGCAATCAGTCGATTTTCCCTAAGATCAGGTTTGACAAAAGTTTTTTCGCCGCTAAGATAAGCCTCCACAACGATTCCTCTGTAGTTCAGTCGGTAGAACGGCGGACTGTTAATCCGTATGTCACTGGTTCGAGTCCAGTCAGAGGAGCCAATTTCCTGTTTTCATGCCTCCTTGCGAATCTTTATCTGATACTGATTCAAGAGGTTAGCGTGAAAATTCTTCCCGGTGTATTTTGATTTAATCCTCCGCATCGGGAAAAATTGGTGGTCAAATCTGGGGTCAGGTTAGTTCGATAATGGAGTGACCCCCATATGTCCCTTACCGATGCGAAAATCCGCACTCTTAAACCTTCTGATAAATCCTTTAAAGTCTCCGATTCTCACGGTCTGTATCTTCTTGTCAAACCGGGCGGCTCACGTCACTGGTATCTCAAATATCGTATAAACGGCAAAGAATCCCGCATTGCACTGGGTGCCTATCCTGCCGTTTCCCTGTCTGATGCCCGCCAGCAGCGCGAAGGTATCCGTAAGATGCTGGCGCTGAACATCAACCCGGCACAGCAGCGGGCAGTTGAACGCGGAGCCTACACATCGGAGAAAGTATTTAAAATCGTGGCACTGGCGTGGCATAAAAGTAATAAAAAATGGTCGCAGAACACCGCTGACCGTCTGCTTGCCAGCCTGAACAATCATGTATTTCCGGTTATCGGCCACCTGTCAGTCTCAGAGCTTAAACCCCGGCATTTCATTGGCCTGCTGAAAGGGATTGAGGAAAAAGGACTGCTTGAAGTTGCGTCCCGCACGCGGCAGCACCTCAGCAACATCATGCGTCATGCAGTTCATCAGGGGTTAATCGACAGCAACCCGGCGGCAAACCTTGACGGCGTAACGGCTCCTCCCGTCAGACGGCATTATCCCGCCCTGCCACTGGAGCGGCTGCCTGAACTGCTTGAACGTATTGAGGCATATCATCAAGGCCGTGAACTGACCCGGCTTGCCGTCCTGTTGACGCTGCATCTGTTCATTCGCTCCAGTGAGCTGCGCTTTGCCCGCTGGTCAGAAATAGATTTCAGAAATAGAACCTGGACGATACCCGCCACACGCGAAGCCATTGCAGGCGTGCGTTATTCCGGGCGCGGTGCCAAAATGCGCACTGCTCATATCGTACCCCTCTCAGAACAGGCCATCGCCATTCTGAAACGGATTAAAGATATCTCCGGTGATGGTGAGCTGGTCTTCCCCGGCGACCATAACCCATATAAACCGATGTGTGAAAACACCGTGAATAAGGCACTGCGCCTTATGGGTTACGACACTAAACATGATATCTGCGGTCACGGCCTCAGGGCAATGGCATGCAGCGCCCTGATGGAGTCCGGTTTATGGTCGCAGGATGCAGTGGAGCGCCAGATGAGCCATCAGGAGCGCAACAGCGTGCGGGCGGCTTACATACATAAAGCGGAATACCTTGATGCTCGAAAAGCGATGATGCAATGGTGGTCGGATTATCTTGCAATTAATCGAAAGGTTTTTATTTCACCATATCTTTTTGAAAAAAATTAAAATATTCATAATATCTTAGCTTTACAGAACGGCCCATTATCGTATTAATCATGGGCCTTTTTTATACTGCCATGCCGCAATCTCCCCCCCTCAAGC
>NZ_JADBQO010000046.1:0-581 GCF_014895875.1 Enterobacter cloacae complex sp. P12RS | reverse complement strand
GTCGGGCTTATCATATATTCATTTCAAATTAGCTATTCCAAAATCATAAAAATGGGGTATGTTTTAGCAGAGTATGCTGAAAAAGCGCGAACAGCACACCAATAACTGAAATAAAGCGCTGCACAACAACATCACAACAATCGTAATAACCATAATAATGGGGAATATCAGGATGAACATGAAGGGTAAAGCGTTACTGGCAGGATGTATCGCGTTGGCATTCAGCACCATGGCGCAGGCAGATATTAAAGTGGCCGTGGTGGGCGCAATGTCCGGTCCGGTAGCACAGTACGGCGACCAGGAATTTACGGGCGCAGAACAGGCGGTTGCAGACATTAATGCTAAGGGCGGCATCAAGGGCGAAAAACTGCAGATCGTAAAATACGACGATGCCTGTGACCCGAAGCAAGCGGTCGCGGTGGCGAACAAAGTGGTCAACGACGGCATCAAATACGTTATCGGTCACCTGTGCTCCTCTTCTACTCAGCCCGCGTCTGACATCTACGAAGACGAAGGTATTCTGATGATCACCCCGGCTGCGACCGCACCGGAGCTGACCGCGCGCGGCTACAAGCTGACCC
>NZ_JADBQO010000045.1:0-74640 GCF_014895875.1 Enterobacter cloacae complex sp. P12RS | reverse complement strand
CCAGCTGAGCTACGGATGCAAAATGGCGGTGAGGCGGGGATTCGAACCCCGGATGCAGCTTTTGACCGCATACTCCCTTAGCAGGGGAGCGCCTTCAGCCTCTCGGCCACCTCACCACACAACGCCTCTTTCGAGTGCTTCGAGCAACTCGTTAAGAGCTTCTCGTCGCTGCGTGGCGCATATATTACTTTCTGGGACTTATAAGTCAAACAATTTTCCAAAAGCTTTTATCGTTTGCACAAATCACACGCAATTCGCATGTAAAAGCCGCAAAGAGGGTGTTTTATAAGCGGATTTTGCAGGCAATGCCACAGAAAACATCTGCCGAAATGGCGGTATTGAGACGAGTTAAGGGTAACGGAGTGGTTAAAAAGAGAGCGATTGAAATTAAACGGTAACTTTGAGCAGGAAAAATAGCGGGAGGGTTGCGTCTCGCCCGACAGCGAGACGCGACAATATCAGTAACTGGACTGCTGGGATTTTTCAGCCTGGATACGCTGGTAGATCTCTTCACGGTGGACAGATACTTCTTTAGGAGCGTTAACACCAATACGTACCTGGTTACCCTTTACCCCTAAAACTGTCACGGTGACCTCATCCCCAATCATGAGGGTCTCACCAACTCGACGAGTCAGAATCAGCATTCTTTGCTCCTTGAAAGATTAAAAGAGTCGGGTCTCTTGTATCCCGGCATTATCCATCATATAACGCCAAAAAGTAAGCGATGACAAACACGTAAAGTGTAAGCAGTCACGGCATCACATTCTGTTAAACGTAAGTTTAGCCGATATACACAAACTCAACCTGACTTTATCGTTATCGATAGCACAGTGAACAAGACGCCATAACGTTGCCGCTATGGCGTCTGCTTGTGCTTTGTAGTTATTACAGTTTCGCGCTTACCCAGCTTTCAACGCTGGCTAATGCCGCAGGAAGTGCCGCCGCATCCGTACCACCGGCTTGCGCCATGTCCGGACGACCGCCACCCTTGCCGCCCACCTGCTGAGCGACCATACCAATCAGTTCCCCTGCTTTAACGCGGTCGGTCACATCCTTAGAGACGCCCGCAATCAGAGAAACCTTACCTTCTGCCACTGTCGCCAGCACGATAACGGTAGAACCAAGCTGGTTCTTGAGATCGTCGACCATAGTACGCAGCATCTTAGGCTCAACGCCCGCCAGATCGCTGACCAGCAGTTTGACGCCCTTAATGTCTACCGCTTTACTGGAGAGGTTTGCACTCTCCTGCGCCGCAGCCTGCTCTTTCAGCTGCTGCAGCTCTTTTTCCAGCTGACGAGTACGATCCAGCGCAACGCGCACTTTCTCGCCCAGATTCTGGCTATCGCCTTTCAGCAGCTGCGCGATGTCGTGCAGCTGATCGCTCTGCGCATGCAGGCTGGCGATTGCGCCTTCACCGGTCACCGCTTCAATACGACGCACACCTGCAGCCGTACCGGATTCGGAAACAATGCGGAACAGGCCGATGTCACCGGTGCGCGAGGCGTGAGTACCGCCGCACAGTTCGGTAGAGAAGTCGCCCATGCTCAGCACGCGAACGCGCTCGTCATATTTCTCGCCAAACAGCGCCATCGCACCTTTTTTCTTCGCGTCCTCAAGATCCATGATGTGGGTCTCAATTGGCAGGTTACGACGGATCTGCGCGTTCACCAGGTCTTCCACCGCGCGAATTTCAGACGGCTTCATCGCTTCAAAATGCGAGAAGTCGAAGCGCAGCACTTTATCGTTTACCAGAGAACCTTTCTGTGCAACGTGGGTACCCAGCACGTCGCGCAGGGCTGCGTGCATCAGGTGGGTTGCAGAGTGGTTCAGACGAATGCGCGCACGGCGTGCTTCATCAACGTTAGCCTGTACGCCCTCGCCCACTTTCAGAGAACCGGATACCAGTTTGCCCTGGTGACCGATCGCCTGACCGTATTTCTGGGTGTCGCTGACGCTGAAGCTAAAACCGTTGCCTTTCAGTTCGCCTTTATCGCCAACCTGACCGCCGGATTCCGCATAGAACGGCGTTTTGTCCAGAATGACGACGGCTTCCTGACCCGCGCTGATGCTGTCTACGGCTTTACCGTCAACAAACAGGGCGGTCACTTTGCCGGTCAGTTCCAGCGCTTCATAACCTTTGAATTCAGACGCGCTATCAACGCGGATCATCGCGTTGTAGTCTGCACCGAAACCGCTGGACTCACGCGCACGACGACGCTGCTCTTCCATCGCGGCTTCAAAGCCTGCTTCATCAACTTTGATGTTGCGCTCGCGGCAAACGTCCGCCGTCAGGTCAACCGGGAAGCCGTAGGTGTCGTACAGGCGGAAAGCGGTTTCGCCATCCAGCGTGTCGCCCTTAAGCTTCGCCAGTTCTTCGTCCAGCAGCGCCAGACCGCGCTCCAGCGTACGAGCGAACTGCTCTTCTTCGGTTTTCAGAACCTGCTCAACCTGCGCCTGCTGGCGTTTCAGCTCGTCGCCGGCTGACCCCATCACGCCAATCAGTGGCCCAACGAGTTTATAGAAGAAGGTGTCCTTCGCGCCCAGCATGTTGCCGTGACGGATCGCACGGCGAATGATACGACGCAGCACGTAGCCACGGTTTTCATTCGACGGAATAACGCCGTCGGCAATCAGGAACGCACATGAACGAATATGGTCTGCGATAACGCGCAGCGATTTGTTGTTCAGATCGGTCGCGCCGGTAACGTTCGCAACGGCTTTGATCAGAGTGCTGAACAGGTCAATCTCGTAGTTGGAGTTAACGTGCTGCAGAACCGCGGCGATACGCTCCAGGCCCATACCGGTATCAACGGATGGCTTCGGCAGCGGCTCCATGGTGCCGTCAGCCTGGCGGTTGAACTGCATGAAGACGATGTTCCAGATCTCAATATAGCGATCGCCGTCTTCTTCCGGGCTGCCTGGAGGGCCGCCCCAGATATGGTCGCCGTGATCGTAGAAGATCTCGGTGCACGGACCGCAAGGACCGGTGTCGCCCATCTGCCAGAAGTTATCAGACGCATATGGCGCGCCTTTGTTATCACCGATGCGAATAATACGCTCGCGCGGGATACCCACTTCTTTTTCCCAGATTTCGAACGCTTCGTCATCGGTTTCGTAGACGGTCACCCACAGACGCTCTTTCGGCAGGTTGAACCAGTTTTCACCGGTCAGCAGCTCCCATGCGTATTGAATGGCATCATGTTTGAAGTAGTCGCCGAAGCTGAAGTTACCCAGCATTTCGAAGAAGGTGTGGTGGCGCGCGGTGTAACCGACGTTTTCCAGGTCGTTGTGTTTACCGCCCGCACGCACGCAACGCTGTGAGGTTGTGGCGCGGGAATAATTACGCTTGTCGAGACCAAGGAACACATCCTTGAACTGGTTCATCCCGGCGTTGGTAAACAGCAGAGTCGGATCGTTGTTCGGTACCAGGGAGCTGCTGGCAACAACCTGGTGTCCCTTACTATGGAAAAAATCGAGAAACGCCTGACGGATCTCAGCGGTGCTCTTGCTCATAATTATCCTGAAATCAAGCTAACGAAATGTCGTAGCCAGCCTGTATCGGTAAACCGTTGGACGGACCAGCTACTGGAAAAAGTGGGAATAAGATAAGTTTTCTTTAGTGGGAAGTAAAATCCCGCATGCGTTCAATCGGCAAAATTACGCCAGATATCCTGAATATCTTCCATCAGAAAGCCGCGGTAGAGCAAAAAGCGCTGGATTTTGACTTTTTCTGAAAATTCACGCGGCAGCGGTTCGCCGTACTTACGAATCGCCTGCTCTTTTGCCAACTCGCACCAGTCGATGTCGCTTTCGCGCATCGCTTTTTCGATGGACTCCCTGGCCACCCCTTTCTGGCCTAGCTCCTGGCGGATGCGCGCGGGCCCATACCCTTTGCGACCACGGCTGGCGAGAAAACGCGAGGCAAACCGGTCATCGTCCAGATAATGATGCTCATAGCACCAGGCCACCACGCGGTCGTAGTCTTCCGCAGTGGCATCAATCTCCTCCGGCCCGTTTTTGCTCATGACAGGCGCTGACAGCTTCCGCCGCAGCTCCTGTTCACTGTGGTCGCGCACGGCGAGAATGCGTACCGCACGATCCAGCAAGCGCGCGTAGGCGGGTCGGCGTGATGTCGGTTCACTCATAAAAAACCTGCAGAATCAGAAATGCAAAAAGGGCCGCGTCAGCAGCCCTTCATCTTTACACGAGAGACTTAAAAGTCTTCGTTGGTTTCTTCAGCATCCGCGGCATCCACCACGAAATCAGGCTTGGAGTCCTGGTTGTTCAGCAGAAGCTCACGCACCTTCTTCTCAATCTCTTTCGCCGCAGCCGGGTTCTCTTTCAGCCAGGAGATAGCATTCGCTTTACCCTGACCAATCTTGTCACCGTTGTAGCTGTACCAGGCGCCCGCTTTTTCAATCAGCTTCTCTTTCACGCCCAGGTCAACCAGTTCGCCGAGGAAGTTGATACCTTCGCCGTAGAGGATCTGGAATTCGGCCTGTTTGAACGGTGCTGCGATTTTGTTCTTCACAACCTTCACGCGGGTTTCGCTACCCACCACGTTCTCGCCCTCTTTCACCGCGCCGATACGGCGGATATCCAGACGGACAGAGGCGTAGAATTTCAGGGCGTTACCACCGGTGGTGGTTTCCGGGTTACCGAACATCACACCAATTTTCATACGGATCTGGTTGATGAAGATCAGCAGCGTATTGGACTGCTTCAGGTTACCGGCCAGCTTACGCATCGCCTGGCTCATCATACGTGCCGCGAGGCCCATGTGAGAGTCACCGATTTCACCTTCGATTTCCGCTTTTGGCGTCAGCGCCGCAACGGAGTCGACGATGATCACGTCAACCGCACCGGAGCGTGCCAGCGCGTCACAAATTTCCAGCGCCTGCTCGCCGGTGTCCGGCTGGGAACACAGCAGGTTGTCGATATCAACGCCCAGCTTACGGGCATAGACCGGGTCCAGCGCGTGCTCGGCATCGATAAACGCACAGGTTTTACCTTCGCGCTGCGCCGCTGCAACAACCTGCAGGGTCAGCGTCGTTTTACCTGAGGATTCCGGACCGTAGATTTCTACGATACGCCCCATCGGCAAACCGCCCGCGCCCAGTGCGATATCCAGAGAAAGCGAACCGGTGGAGATAGTTTCCACATCCATGGAACGGTCTTCACCCAGGCGCATGATGGAGCCTTTACCGAATTGCTTTTCGATCTGGCCCAGTGCTGCCGCCAACGCTTTCTGTTTGTTTTCGTCGATAGCCATTATTACTCCTGTCATGCCGGGAGAAGCAACTGCGCTTCACCATGGACTTCTGTTCTGTTGGTGCAATTATACTGTATAGTCATACAGTATCAAGTATTTTGTAGAAATTGTTGCCAGAGCGTTTTTAACGCATAAACGGTAGCCTGACGACGCACGCTTTCGCGATCGCCGCTGAAGCACTCCCGGCGGGTGATCCCTTCCCCTTTGGACGTGGCAAACCCGAACCAGACGGTGCCGACAGGCTTCACGTCGCTGCCGCCGTCCGGCCCCGCGATGCCGCTGATGGAAATGGCGTAATCTGCCCTCGCCTCTTTCAGCGCGCCAATGGCCATTTCAATGACAACCGGTTCGCTGACCGCGCCATGCTGTTCCAGCGTGGCTTCGCGCACGCCAATCATCTGCGCCTTAGCTTCGTTACTGTAGGTCACAAAGCCACGTTCAAACCAGGCGGAACTGCCGGCGATATCGGTAATCGCTTTCGCCACCCAGCCGCCGGTGCAGGATTCCGCGGTGGTAATAGTCGCGCCACGCTGCTTCAGGGCAAGGCCAACGATCTCGCTAAGCTGCATCAATTCATGGTCAGTCATTCTTGCTCCAGGCTTGAGAAAAACGTGCAGCACAAGATAGCACTTTCTCGTCAGATATGGGGATGCGCTTCAGGTTTTACGAGGGGGCTTCAGAAAAAAGCCGGTGCGGGCGCACCGGCTGTAAAAATATTATTTCATGCTGTTCGCAAGCGTATCGACATTATGGCGAAACGCCTTAACGTAGGTGTCTGCTGCCCCACCTTTTGCCGACAGGGCTTCCGGGTAAAGTTCGCCGCCCGGCTGTGCGCCCGTCGCCGACGCAATCTGCTTCACCAGACGCGGATCGAGCTGGTTTTCCATAAACCACGTTTTCACGCCGTCGGCTTTAATCTGCTTGATAATCTCCGCCACCTGCGACGCGCTGGCCTCGCTCTCTGAAGAGAGTCCTTGAGGTGCCATGAAGGTTACGCCGTAAGCGCGGCCAAAATAACCAAACGCGTCATGGCTGGTCAGCACTTTGCGCTTTTCCTGCGGGATCTGGCTAAAGCGCGTTTTTGCCCAGCTGTCCAGTTGAGTCAGTTGCGCAATGTATGGTTTTCCTGAAGCCTCCAGCGCCGCTTTGTCTTCCGGATCGGCTTTCACCAGCCCGTTCAGAATATTTTGCGCATACAGCGCACCGTTCGCCGCGCTGTTCCAGGCGTGCGGATCGGTCACGGTCTTTCCATCTTCCTCAAGCGTGTGGGTTTTCACCCCGTTTGAGGCAACGACCAGCTGGCCTTTGAACCCGGAGGCTTTCACCAGGCGGTCGAGCCAGCCTTCCAGCCCCAAACCGTTGACCACGACCACGTCAGCCTTGCTCAGCGCCGCGCTGTCCTTAGGCGACGGTTCGAAGGTATGCGGATCGCCGTCCGGCCCCACCAGCGTCGTCACGTTTACACGATCGCCCCCCACCTCCTGCGCGATATCCCCCAGTATCGAAAAGCTGGTGACCACATTCAGCGTTTTCGCCATCACGCTATGCGACATCATCCCCAGCGCTAGCGCCATGATTAATCCTGTACTTTTCATCGTTTCCCCTTGCGTTAATAAAGCGCCCGCAGGCTGCCAGCCAGCCTGCTGCGCGTGCCAAATAAAACGGAAATAAAGAACAGCGCGCTGGCGGTCAGCACAATAGATGGCCCCGCGGGTAAACTTGCCGCCCAGGAGAGGCTTAGCCCCAGCCACGCGCAGAAAATACCGCTGATACCAGCCATCAGGAGTAATCCGGGTAAGGTGCGGACCCAACAGCGCGCCGCCACCGCCGGGAGCATCATCAGCCCGACGGCCATCAGCGTGCCGAGCACCTGAAAACCGGCCACCAGGTTCAGGACCAGCAGCGCCAGAAACAGGCCGTGCAATACGCCTGGTAGCCAGCGGGCATTCACCTCCAGCCAGGCGGTGTCAAACGCCTCCGTCACCAGCCCGCGGTAAAAAAGAGCCAGCATGATAAGGGTGAAGATGCACACGCCGGTCACAAACAGCGCGGCGTCGTTGTCCACCGCGAGGATTGAGCCAAACAGCAGATGCAGCAGATCGACATTCGAGCCGCGCAGAGATACCAGCGTGACGCCCAGCGCCAGTGACCCCAGGTAAAAACCGGCAAAGCTGGCATCCTCTTTCAGCGGCGTGCGGCGGCTGACCAGCCCGGCCACCAGCGCAACGGCAATCCCGGCGATAAACCCGCCGACGGTCATAGCCAACAGCGACATCCCGCTGAGCAAATACCCCACGGCGACGCCGGGCAAAATGGCGTGAGAAAGCGCATCGCCCATCAGGCTCATCCGGCGCAGCTGAAGAAACACGCCGAGCGCGGTGGTGCTGACGGAGAGCGCCAGGCAAACCACCAACGCGCGGCGCATAAAGCCGAATTCGATAAACGGCTGGAAGAATGTATGCCAGATCATGCCACCCTCACCCGTTCGGTTTTCCATTGGGGGGCGTCAGCATCCAGCCGCAGCGTCTGCGGGAAGTGGCGCGCCACGCGCTCGCTGTCGTGCAGTACCGCGAGCAGCGTTTGCCCCTGCATATACATCTCCAGCATCAGATCCATCAGCACGTTGCAGGTCGCTTCATCAACGCCGGTGAAGGGCTCGTCGAGCATCACCAGCGGCGCCTGCTGTACTAACACGCGGGCAAAAAGCATGCGCTGAAACTGGCCGCCGGAGAGTTCATCAATGGTGGAGAGCGCCATCGACTCCAGCCCCACGCGCTCAAGTGCACCACTAATGCGCAGACGCGCTTCGCGACGAAAACCGGCGAAAAGCGAAATTCCGGGCCAGCAGCCCATGCTCACCACGTCCTGCACGGTCAGCGGAAACTGCGCTTCCAGCGCGTGACGCTGCGCCAGCCATCCGATTACCGGTCGTCTACCCTGCCAGTGAAATCTGCCGCTGACGGGCGGAATAAATCCGGCGAGGGTTTTCAGCAGCGTGGATTTGCCGCAGCCGTTGGCGCCGATAATCGCGGTCATGCTGCCGCGTTCAATCACGCCCGAAAGCGGACGCGTGACGGGCTGGCGGTCGTAGCCCGCAACCAGTGCGTTCATCACGATCATGGCAGCGCCACCGCCCAGCGCACGGCCAGCCCGAGAAACAGAATGAGCACCATCGCCAGCAGCAGCCGAACCGGGGATGAGAGAGAAAACAGGGACATGGATATTTCAACTCAAAAATAATGTTATAACATAACAATAATGAAAGGCGATGAAGATGTAAACGGCGGGAATGAAATGGGAGTGTGGCGAAATGTTTCTGCGGGAAAGAGGTGCGCGCGGGTGCCCTCTCCCTGTGGGAGAGGGCGGAATAAGGCGAGTTACTGACTAAACGGCGACGCCGCCGGGACGCGAGCCTGCGATACCGCCAGCCCCAGTTGCCACACCGCCATCGCATAGTGGGTGCTATGGTTGTAGCGGGTGATGGTGTAGAAGTTCGGCATGCCGTACCAGTACTGGTAGCCGGTTCCCACGTCCAGACGCAGCAGGCTCACCTGGTCAACATTGCCCAGCGGCTGGGTTGGCGTTAAGCCTGCCGCCGTCAGCTGTGCAACGCTGTATTTGGTTTTAAAGCCGTTTTCCAGACCAAACGCTTCGCCGTTCGCCTGCACGGCAACCTGGCCGCCCGGCGTCCAGCCGTGCGCTTTGAAGTAGTTCGCCACGCTGCCGATGGCATCCACCGGATCCCACAGGTTAATGTGACCATCCCCGTTAAAGTCGACGGCATACTGCTTATAGGAGGACGGCATAAACTGGCCGTAGCCCATCGCGCCGGCAAATGACCCTTTCAGATCGAGCGGATCGTCCTGCTCGTTGCGCGCCATCAGCAGGAAGGTTTCCAGCTCGGAAGAGAAATACTCCGCGCGGCGCGGGTAGTTAAAGGAGAGCGTCGCCAGTGCGTCGAGGATGCGGGTTTTGCCCATCACGCGCCCCCAGCGGGTCTCTACGCCGATAATCCCGACGATGATTTCCGGCGGCACGCCGTAAACCTGCCACGCGCGGTTGAGCGCATCTTCATACTGGTTCCAGAACGCCACGCCGTTTTGCACGTTGTCCGGGGTAATAAACTGTTTGCGGTAGCGCAGCCATGCGCCGTTCGGCCCGCTCGGCACCAGGGCGGATGGTGCCTGCCTGTCCATCAGACGCAGAACGTAGTCCAGACGCTTCGCCTGAGACAAAATTTCATGCAGCTGCTGGCGGTCGAAACCGTGTTTGCTCACCATTTTATCGATGAACTGCTCGGCCGCCGGGTTATTCGCGAAGTCGCCTCCCATCTGCATCATATTGTGCTGCGGCTCCAGCAGGAATCCCCCGGAAGGCGCGCCCGCCGTTTGCTGAACGGCTTCGGTCTTAGGTTTGCTGCTACAGGCAGACAGCAGGATAAGCGCAGGCAACAGCGCTGCATAACGACGCTTGAACATGAGACATCCATTTAACGGGTTCGATAAGAACCCAGTATGGTAAAGCATCCGCAACACCTCAAGGAAGCGGTACGCGCCTCCACAACGCAAATCCGCGCTTTTTTCCACCGAAAATCATTCACCCCATCAATTAACTTTCAAAATAATACATTTTTCTTTCATTGTGAGATCTAACTAACACTTTAAAACCTTTCAAAGTGATTATTATTAGCCGCAGTTATACAAAAACAAAAAAGCCCCACAGGAGAGAAGAATGATAGAGACCATCACCCACGGCGCCGAGTGGTTCATCGGGCTGTTTCAGAAAGGCGGAGAAGTGTTCACCGGCATGGTGACCGGGATCCTGCCCCTGCTGATCAGCCTGCTGGTGATCATGAACGCGCTGATCAACTTTATCGGCCAGCAGCGCATCGAACGCTTTGCCCAGCGCTGCGCCGGTAACCCGCTGTCCCGCTACCTGATATTGCCATTCATCGGCACCTTTGTTTTCTGTAACCCGATGACCTTAAGCCTCGGCCGCTTTATGCCGGAAAAGTACAAGCCGAGCTACTACGCCGCCGCCTCCTACAGCTGCCACTCGATGAACGGCCTGTTCCCGCACATCAACCCCGGAGAGCTGTTTGTCTACCTCGGGATCGCCAGCGGCCTGACCACGCTTGGCCTGCCGCTCGGCCCGCTGGCGGTGAGCTACCTGCTGGTTGGCCTGGTGACCAACTTCTTCCGCGGCTGGGTGACCGACCTCACCACCGCTATTTTCGAGAAAAAAATGGGCATCCAGCTTGAACAGAAGGTCCATCTTTCAGGAGCGACAGCATGAACCGGATCCGCATTGAGAAAGGCACGGGCGGCTGGGGCGGCCCGCTGGAGTTCGACGCCACCGAAGGCAAAAAGATCGTCTACATCACCGCGGGCACGCGCCCGGCGATTGTCGACAAGCTGCGCGAGCTGACCGGCTGGGAAGCGGTTGACGGCTTTAAAGAGGGCGAGCCGCCGGAAGCGGACATCGGCGTGGCGGTGATTGACTGCGGCGGCACGCTGCGCTGCGGCATCTATCCGAAGCGCCGCATTCCGACGGTGAATATTCACTCCACCGGGAAATCCGGCCCGCTGGCGCAGTACATCCTTGAGGACATTTATGTCTCGGGCGTGAAGGAGGACAACATCACTCTGGTGAATGGCACTGCCGCGCCGCAAAAAGCAGCCCCGCGCGAGTACGACACCAGCAAGAAGATCACCGAGCAGAGCGACGGCCTGCTGGCAAAGGTCGGGATGGGGATGGGCTCCGCCGTGGCGGTGCTGTTCCAGTCCGGACGCGACACTATCGATACGGTGCTGAAAACAATTCTGCCGTTTATGGCGTTCGTCTCGGCGCTGATCGGCATCATCATGGCGTCCGGTCTGGGCGACTGGATTGCCCACGGCCTCGCCCCGCTCGCCAGCCACCCGCTCGGGCTGGTGACGCTGGCGCTGATCTGCTCCTTCCCGCTGCTGTCGCCGTTCCTCGGCCCGGGCGCGGTGATTGCCCAGGTCATCGGCGTGCTGATAGGGGTGCAGATTGGTCTGGGCAACATTCCCCCGCACCTCGCCCTGCCCGCCCTGTTTGCCATCAACGCCCAGGCGGCGTGCGACTTCATCCCCGTGGGGCTGTCGCTGGCCGAAGCGCGCCAGGACACCGTGCGCGTGGGCGTGCCGTCCGTGCTGGTGAGCCGCTTCCTGACGGGCGCGCCGACGGTGCTGATTGCCTGGTTTGTCTCCGGCTTTATCTATCAATAAGAGGTTCCTGCAATGAACGTCATTTACCAGACCACCATTACCCGCATCGGCCAGAGCGCAGCGGACGCGCTGAGCGACCAGATGCTGATCACCTTCCGCGAAGGCGCTCCGGCGGATATCGAAGAGTTTTGCTTTATCCACTGCCACGGCGAACTGAACGGCGAGCTGAAGGCCGGGAGCCAGCTGGAGCTGGGCGAGGCGCGCTATGCCGTGACCGCCGTCGGCGACGTGGCCGAACAAAACCTGCGCGAGCTCGGCCACATCACCCTGCGCTTCGACGGCCAGCCGCAGGCGGAATACCCCGGTACGGTTCACGTGGATGGCCCGGTTCCGCAGGCTGTCACCCCAGGCTGCACGTTAAAATTTGTTGCGTAATTAAGGAGAGTCACATGAGTCAGGTTGCCGTTGTCATTGGTGGGGGACAAACCTTAGGCGAGTTCCTCTGCCGTGGGCTTGCCGCTGAGGGTTACCGCGTGGCGGTAGTGGACATTCAGAGTGAAAAAGCCGCCCGCGTGGCCGACACCATTAACACCGAGTTTGGCGAAGGGATGGCGTACGGGTTTGGTGCCGACGCCACCAGCGAGCAGAGCGTGATGGCGCTGGCCCGCGGCGTGGACGAGATTTTTGGGCGCACCGACCTGCTGGTCTACAGCGCGGGGATTGCGAAAGCGGCGTTTATCAGCGATTTCGAACTGGGGGATTTTGACCGTTCGCTGCAGGTGAATCTGGTGGGCTATTTCCTTTGCGCCCGCGAGTTTTCCCGCCTGATGATCCGCGACGGCATTCAGGGGCGCATCATTCAGATCAACTCAAAATCCGGGAAAGTGGGCAGCAAGCACAACTCCGGGTACAGCGCGGCGAAGTTTGGCGGCGTGGGGCTGACGCAGTCCCTGGCGTTGGATCTGGCCGAATACGGGATTACCGTGCACTCGCTGATGCTGGGCAACCTGCTGAAATCGCCGATGTTCCAGTCCCTGCTGCCGCAGTACGCCACCAAGCTCGGCATCAAGGCTGAGGAAGTGGAGCAGTACTACATCGATAAAGTGCCGCTGAAGCGCGGGTGTGACTATCAGGACGTGCTGAACATGCTGCTGTTTTACGCCAGTCCGAAAGCGTCGTACTGCACCGGGCAGTCGATTAACGTGACCGGTGGGCAGATCATGTTCTGATCGAGCGGCCTGATGCCCTCACCCTAACCCTCTCCCACCGGGAGAGGGAACAAAACAAGGAGTCGATATGGTAACCGCACTCATCACCGTCGCTGCCCTCGCCTGGCTGTGCCAGATGGCGTTTGGCGGCTGGCAGATCCACCAGTTTAACCGCGCGTTTGATGCGCTGTGTCAGAAGGGCCGCGTCGGCGTCGGGCGTTCCGGCGGACGCTTTAAACCGCGCGTGGTCGTCGCCGTAGCGCTGGACGAGCACGACCGGGTGTGCGATTCCCTCCTCATGCGTGGCATGACGGTATTTGCCCGTCCGGCCAAAATCCAGGCAATCAACGGCCTCTTGTTACAGGAATTGCAGCCTGATGTGATCTTTCCCCATGATCCACTCTGTCAGAATGCACTATCATTAGCGCTCAATCTGAAACATGGATAATTTCGTTGTGAAAGTTATAGACTTGCGAAATTATCATTTCGCAACCTAAGGAACGAAGCGCCTATGAAACCACGTCAGCGGCAGGCGGCCATTCTCGAGCATCTGCAAAAGCAGGGAAAATGCTCGGTAGAGGATCTGGCCCACTACTTTGACACCACCGGCACGACAATACGCAAGGACCTGGTATTGCTCGAAAACTCTGGCGCCGTTATTCGCACCTACGGCGGCGTGGTGCTCAACAAGGACGAAGCGGACCCGCCAATCGATCACAAAACGCTGATCAATACCCACCAGAAAGCGCTGATTGCCGAAGCCGCCGTCAAATTTATCCAGGACGGCGATTCCATCATCCTCGACGCAGGCAGTACCGTCCTGCAGATGATCCCCCTGCTCAGCCGCTTTAACAACATCACGGTGATGACCAACAGCCTGCACATCGTCAACGCGCTGTCGGAGTTCGACAGCGAGCAGACCATCCTGATGCCCGGCGGCACCTTCCGCAAAAAATCGGCGTCCTTTCACGGCCAGCTGGCGGAAAACGCTTTCGACCACTTCAGCTTCGATAAACTGTTTATGGGCACCGACGGCATCGACCTGAACGCAGGCGTCACGACGTTTAACGAGGTGTTCAGCGTCAGTAAAGCGATGTGTAACGCCGCGCGGGAAGTCATTTTAATGGCCGACTCGTCGAAGTTTGGCCGCAAAAGCCCCAATATTGTCTGTAGCCTCGAAAGCGTTGATAAGCTGATTACCGACGCGGGTATCGATCCGGCGTTCAAAAAAGCGCTGGAAGAAAAAGGCATCGACGTGATCGTAACCGGAGAAAGAGATGAGTGATTTTCTGTTAGAAACGGGCCGCCAGACGCTGATGCTGGAGCTGCAGGAAGCCAGCCGCCTGCCGGAACGTCTGGGCGAGGATTTTGTCCGCGCCGCCAACACCATTATCCACTGCGAAGGCAAAGTGATTGTGGCGGGCATCGGTAAATCTGGCCATATCGGCAAGAAGATTGCCGCGACGCTCGCCAGCACCGGTACCCCGGCGTTCTTCGTGCATCCGGCAGAGGCGCTGCATGGCGATCTCGGGATGATCGAAAGCCGCGACGTGATGCTGTTTATCTCTTACTCCGGTTCGGCCAAAGAGCTGGATCTGATTATTCCGCGCCTGCAGGAAAAATCGGTCGCCCTGCTGGCGATGACCGGGAAACCCCGCTCGCCGCTGGCGCTGGCCGCCAAAGCGACGCTGGATATTTCCGTTGAGCGTGAAGCCTGCCCGATGCACCTCGCCCCGACCTCCAGCACCGTTAACACCCTGATGATGGGCGACGCGCTGGCGATGGCGGTAATGCAGGCGCGCGGATTCAATGAGGAAGATTTTGCCCGTTCGCATCCGGCAGGTGCGCTCGGCGCGCGACTGCTCAACAAGGTTCACCATCTGATGCGCACCGACGATGCCATTCCGCAGGTCAAACTCGATACCAGCGTGATGGACGCGATGCTGGAGCTGAGCCGCACCGGTCTGGGGCTGGTTGCGGTATGCGATGACGGCGGAAACGTGAAGGGCGTGTTCACCGACGGCGACCTGCGCCGCTGGCTGGTGGGCGGCGGCAGGCTGGAAACAAACGTGTCTGACGCCATGACCAAAGGCGGGCTGACGCTCAACGCCGACAGCCGCGCCATTGAAGCCAAAGAGGTGCTGATGAAGCGCAAAATCACCGCCGCACCGGTGGTGGACGAGCACGGCAGGCTGTGCGGCGCTATCAACCTGCAGGACTTCTACCAGGCCGGGATTATTTAACCCTTCAGCCCAAGACGCTTCGCCAGCCGGTGCAGGTTGGCGACGTCCATCTCCAGCGCCCGCGCGCACGCCGCCCAGCTGCGGTTATTCTGCTCCAGCGCGCGGGTAATCATCTGACGCTGAAACTCTTCCGTCGCTTCGCGCAGGTTTTCGATTGCGCTCTCAGGCACAGCAGGCTTCACGGTCGGGGCATTTTCCTCATGCAGCGCAAAATGGCGCGCATGAATCACCACTTCATCCCCCGAGCGCGTCGCCCTCGCCAGCACCACCGCGCGGTGAATCGCATGCTCCAGCTCGCGCACGTTGCCCGGCCAGCCGTAGCTGAGCAGATGCGCTCTCGCCCCCGGGCTAAGCACCACGCGGGACAGCCCCATTTTGAGACGGCACTGTTCGCAGAAATAACCCGCCAGCAGCACCACGTCGTCTCCGCGCTCACGCAGCGGCGGCACGGACAGCGGGAACACGCTCAGGCGATGGAAAAGGTCGGCTCGGAACTGCCCGGCCAGCACCGCTTCGCGTAGATCCCGGTTGGTCGCAGCAAGGACCCGCACGTCCACCCGCAGGCTGCGGTCATCCCCCACGCGCTGGATGTCGCCGTACTGCAATACGCGCAGCAGCTTGGCCTGAAGTGAAAGGGAAAGCTCGCCAATCTCATCAAGAAACAGCGTGCCGTTATCGGCCATTTCAAACTTGCCGCTGCGGTTGCTGATGGCCCCGGTAAACGCCCCTTTGACGTGACCGAAAAGTTCGCTCTCCGCCACGCTTTCCGGCAGCGCGGCGCAGTTGAGGTACACCAGCGGGTTGACCGCGCGCGGCGAAGCTTCGTGGATGGACTTCGCCACCAGCTCCTTACCGGTACCGGTCTCTCCGAAGATCAGCACGTTCAGATCGGACGCGGCAACAATCTCAATCTCTTTTTTGAGCTGCGCCATGCCGGGTGAAAGGCCGATCATCTCGGTGTGCGCCACCGGCTCAAACGCCGTCGGGCTACCGGGAAGAATATTCTGGCTCTCCAGTTGCTCTATCAGCAGTGCATTGTTCAGCGCCCCGGCTGCCAGCGCCGCAATCAGGCGCAGTTCTTCGTCGCTGAAGGTGTCGAACTGGTCCGGCGACATGCCGTCGAGGGTTAATGCGCCAATCAGATTCTGCCCGGCGAACAGCGGCAGGCCAATACAGGCGTGCACCTTCAGGCTCTCCTGCCCCGGAATCAGGCCGTCGTACGGATCGGGCAGATCGCTGTCTGCCGGGAAACGCACCACGTCGCCCGCGCGGGCGATGGTTTCCAGACGCGGGTGGCCCTCCAGCGTAAAGCGCCGCCCGAGTACGTCCTTCGCCAGGCCGTCGATAGCCAGCGGAATAAACTGCCGCCCTTCGTAACGCAGCAGCGCCGACGCATCGCAATCCAGCACGTGGCGCAGCGTGGAGATCAGGCGCTGAAAGCGGTCCTGATGGCCGATACCGGTTTGCAGCTCAATGGCGATCTTCGCCAGCACGTCTACGGAAAAGCTCATGTCTGCCTCACTGTCATTTTGACAATGAATAATGTCATATTGACTCTTTTTAGGATAGTCATAATGACTACTCACTATGGGGCATTAAATCACAACTTATTGAATATTAATAATTTAAAAAATTGGCACGCAACTTGATGTAAGCAAACCATCTTATTTGAAAACGCTGTATTAAGTTGAGGTTGCTATGTCTATTCTGGTTAAAAATAACATTCATTGGGTGGGTCAACGTGACTGGGAAGTGCGCGATTTCCACGGGACGGAATACAAAACGCTGCGCGGCAGCAGCTACAACAGCTATCTCATCCGCGAAGGTAAAAACGTCCTGATCGATACCGTCGATCACAAATTCAGCCGTGAGTTCGTGCAGAACCTGCGCGGTGAAATCGACCTGAATGACATCGACTACATCATCATCAACCATGCGGAAGAGGACCACGCCGGGGCGCTGACCGAACTGATGTCCCACATTCCGGATACCCCAATCTACTGCACCACCAACGCCATTGATTCAATTAACGGCCACCACCACCATCCGGAGTGGAACTTCCACACCGTAAAAACTGGCGACACGCTGGATATCGGCAACGGCAAGCAGCTGATCTTCGTCGAAACCCCGATGCTGCACTGGCCGGACAGCATGATGACCTACATGACCGGCGACGCGGTGCTGTTCAGCAACGACGCCTTCGGCCAGCACTACTGCGACGAACGTCTGTTTAACGATGAGGTGGATCAGACCGAGCTGTTCGAACAGTGTCAGCGCTACTACGCCAACATCCTGACTCCGTTCAGCCGCCTGGTGACGCCTAAAATTACCGAAATCCTCGGCTTCAACCTGCCGGTGGACATGATTGCCACCTCCCATGGCGTGGTTTGGCGTGAAAACCCCACCCAGATCGTCGAGCTGTACCTGAAGTGGGCCGCGGATTACCAGGAAGATCGCATCACCATCTTCTACGACACCATGTCCAACAACACCCGCATGATGGCGGACGCGATTGCCCAGGGTATCAATGAAGTTGACCCGAACGTGGCGGTGAAAATCTTCAACGTGGCGCGCAGCGATAAGAACGAGGTATTGACCAACGTCTTCCGCTCCAAGGGCGTGCTGGTGGGTACCTCCACCATGAATAACGTGATGATGCCGAAGATTGCCGGCCTGGTGGAAGAGATGACCGGCCTGCGCTTTCGTAACAAACGCGCCAGCGCCTTTGGCTCTCACGGCTGGAGCGGCGGCGCGGTAGACCGTCTTTCCACCCGTTTACAGGATGCGGGTTTTGAGATGTCCATGAGCCTGAAGGCGAAATGGCGTCCGGATATCGACGCGCTGGAAATCTGCCGCCAGCATGGCCGCGACATCGCCCGTCAGTGGGCGCTCGCCCCGCTTCCTGAAGTCACCGCAAAACCTGCGGAACAGCCACAAACCTGTTCTGCGGCAGCCAGCGCCGATCTCGGTCCGCGCATGCAGTGCAGCGTCTGCCAGTGGATCTACGATCCTGAGCTTGGCGAACCGCTGCAGGATGTAGCCCCGGGCACGCCGTGGAGCGAGGTGCCGGACAACTTCCTCTGCCCGGAATGCTCCCTCGGTAAAGACGTGTTTGATGAACTGGCAACGGAGGCAAAATGAGCAACGGCATCGTTATCATCGGCTCGGGCTTTGCTGCCCGCCAGCTGGTGAAAAATATCCGCAAACAGGATGCAAACGTGCCGTTGACGCTGATCGCCGCCGACAGCATGGACGAGTACAACAAGCCTGATTTAAGCCACGTCATTAGCCAGAATCAGCGCGCCGATGACCTCACCCGCCAGACGGCGGGGGAGTTCGCAGAGCAGTTCAACCTGCGCCTGTTTCCGTACACCTGGGTCACCGATATCGATGCCGACGCCCACGTGGTAAAAGCGAAAGAGAAAACCTGGCAGTACGACAGGCTGGTGCTGGCGACCGGGGCATCTGCGTTTGTGCCGCCGGTTGAGGGCCGCGAGTTGATGATTATCCTCAACAGCCAGCAGGAGTATCAGGCCAGCGAAACCCGGCTACGCGATGCCGCCAGAGTGATGATCGTCGGCGGCGGGCTGATCGGCACCGAGCTGGCGATGGACTTCTGTCGGGCGGGAAAATCCGTGACCCTGGTTGACCACGCAGCGAGCATTCTGTCGGTGCTGATGCCCGCAGAAGTAAGCAGTCGCTTACAGCATCGTCTGACCGATATGGGCGTGCATCTGATGTTGAAATCGCAGCTACAAAGCCTGAGCAAAACCGAAGGCGGTATCCGTGCCACGCTCGACCGCAGCCGCAGCGTAGAAGTGGATGCGGTGGTTGCCGCGACGGGCCTGCGCCCGGAAACCGCGCTGGCGCATCGTGCAGGGGCTGAAATCAACCGCGGCGTGAAGGTAAATAGCTACCTGCAAACCACGCGGCCGGATATTTATGCCCTGGGCGACTGCGCGGAAATTAACGGCCAGGTGCTGCCCTTTCTGCAACCGATACAATTAAGCGCCATGTATCTGGCAAAAAACCTGCTCGGCGGCAGCGCGCCGCTGAAATTACCCGCCATGCTGGTAAAGGTCAAAACGCCGGAATTGCCGCTGCATCTTGCAGGTGAAACGCAGCGTCAGGATCTGAACTGGCAAATTACCCTCGAACCGCAGGGAATGGTGGCGCGCGGCACCGATGCTGACGGTCTGATGCGCGCCTTTGTCGTCAGCGAAGACCGGATGAAGGAGGCCTTCGCCCTGCTGAAATCGCTACCTGCTTAACCCTCGTATTGCCGGGTAGCGCTCCGCTTACCCGGCCTACATGCAGACCCGCGCAAGCGTAGCGCCGCCGGGTAAAACAGGGTGGGGAGTTCAGGAACGCACCACCAGCGCGTCGTAGCCGCGCCAGCGATAGTTGGCCATGGAGATGAGCCAGCAGGCAACGAACAGCCCGACAACCACAAACCCGGCGTTGCCCAGGTTGTCATTTACCGCGCCGATCAGATCCCAGATGCCGCCGCTGAGGGCAAATTTATCCATCAGCAGACCCAGCGCTTCCAGCCCGCCGATAAACAGCGCCACCACCACGGAGGTGCCGGTGATGGTCATGTTGTAGTAGAGCTTGCGCTGCGGTTTATCAAACGCCCAGCCGTAGGCACCGACCATCAGCAGGTTATCGAGCGTATCCACCAGCGCCATGCCGCTGGCGAAGAGCGCCGGGAAGATCATGATTGACCACACGGACATCCCGCTGGAGGCGCTGGCGGCGGAGATCCCCAGCACGCCAATTTCGGTGGCCGTGTCGAAGCCGAGGCCAAACAGGAAACCCACCAGATACATCTGCCAGCTTTTATTGACGAGGCGGAAGGTTTTACCGAACAGCCAGTTCATAACGCCCCCCTGGGCAGGCAGCGTGACGTCACCCTGCACCGTCTGGCCCTTTTTCAGCGCCTGGAAACTGCGCCAGACGCCGCGCAGGATCACCATATTCACCAGCGCCATCGCCAGCAGGAAGGTGGCGGATACCGCAGTGCCAATCAGGCTGCCGGTTTCGTGGAACCATTCCATGTTTTTCTGAAACGCCGTGGCGGTGGCGGCGATGGCAATGGAGGCCAGCACCACGATGGTGGAGTGCCCCAGCGAGAACCACGCCCCCACCCCGCACGGGCGTTTGCCCTGCTGCATCATCTTACGCGTCACGGTATCAATGGCCGCGATGTGGTCGGCATCCACCGCATGGCGCAGCCCGTAGCACCACGCCAGCAGGCTGGCGGCCATCAGCGCCGTGCTGCCGCTAAAAGAGTGCCATGCCCATCCCCAGGCCAGCAGGTTTGCCATTACCAGAGCCAGCAGCAGAAGCGCGGCGCGAGGTTCGTTGCGTAACAGTCGTAACATTTTAAATCCTTTTTGAACATGACCGGGCAGCGGCAACCACCGCCTGCCCGAAGGAGATCGCTCCGTCACCTGCGGGCAGGCGCGAAGGAAAAAGAAGCGTAAAGTCAGAAAGATAATGACGCAGGCGCGCGCGCAGCAGGCGGTTGTGCAACACGCCGCCGCTGAAGCAGATTGTCGAAATCGATAAGCGTCGGGCATGGCGCGCGGCGAGCTGAGCCAGCCCTTTTGCCAGCGCGTCGTGAAACGCCCACGCGCGCTCGCAGGGCTCCGCCTGCCAGTTCAGCCACTGCTGCCAGAACAGCGCAAGGTTATTCGCTTTCAGAATCACCGGATGGTCAACGCCCGCGCACTGCGATGCCAGCGCCTCCAGCCTGCACGCTGCCTCGCCTTCGTAGCGCTGCGCGTCGATGCCCAGCGCGCAGGCGACCGCATCAAACAAACGCCCGCAGGACGACGCCTGCGGCGCGTTGATGCCACGCTGGATCGCCGTTGCCAGCAGCGGCCAGCTGTGGCGCTGAACCGCTCGCGTTTCCGGGTAGCGTTGCCAGTCCGGGACAAACGCCAGGCAGTGGGCGAGCAGATTACGCCACGGCTGCTTTGCCGCCAGATCGCCGCCCGGCAGCGCCACGGCAGGCAGGCCGCCGAGCCGTTCGCAGTCGAGATAGTTCACCCGCAGGCACTCTCCGCCCCACAGCGCGCCGTTCTCGCCCTTGCCGATCCCGTCCAGCGTCAGAGCGATAGCGTCTCCGCTGCCGAGCGGCCAGCCGTTCTCCGCCAGGCACGCCGCCGCGTGAGCGTGATGATGCAGCACGGTTTCGACGGGCAGCGCCTGCTCCTGCGCCCACCGGCGCGCGCGATACCCCGGATGGGCATCGCACACCAGCTTATCAGGCTGGAAAGCGTAGATGTCCTGCATCGTCGAGAGCGCGCTGCGCCACTGCGCCTCTACGCCCTCGTCGCTCAGATCGCCAAAGTGCTGGCTCACCACCGCCTGGTTGCCTCGCACCAGGCAGAAGGTGTTTTTCATCTCTGCACCGGTGCACAGCATGGCGGGGATATTCTCAAAACCCACGGGCAACGTGACGGCATCGGGCACAAAACCCCGGGCGCGACGCAGGATAGCGCCATCCCGATCCATCACCGAATCATCCATGCGCTGCAGGATGTCGCGGTTGTGCAGCAGGAAGCCGTCCGCGATGCCGCTGAGATCCTCCAGCGCCTGCGCGTTGGTGACGGCAGGCGGCCTGCCACTGAGGTTGCCGGAGGTCATCACCAGCGGGCGCCGGCAGTCCATCAGCAAAAGATGCTGGAGCGGGTTCGCGGGCAGCATCACGCCAACGCAGTCGAGCCCTGGGGCAATTTCCTCGGGAAACGCGGGAAGCGAAGCTTTCAGCGTCAGCACGATCGGTGCCGCGGGCGAGCGTAACAGCGTCTGTATCGTCTCCGGCAGATCGTCCGCATCCGGTAGCATCACCGCCAGCGGCTTCGTCGGGCGCTGCTTGCGCATTCGCAGTTTCTGTACCGCCTGCGGATCCAGCGCGTCGCAAACGAGGTGGAAACCGCCCAGCCCTTTCACCGCGACAATGCCGCCGCCTTTCAGCATCGCCACCGCCGCGCGTAAAGCCGACTCGCGTATGGCAACAGCATCTCCGGCTCGCCATTCCAGCTGCGGCCCGCAGTCCGGGCAGGCCACCGGCTGGGCGTGGAAGCGGCGGTCGGCCGGGTTGCGGTACTCGGTTTCGCACGGCGCGCAGAGCGGGAATGCGGCCATCGACGTGGCCGGACGGTCGTACGGCATGGCGCGGATAATGGTAAACCGCGGCCCGCAGTGGGTGCAGTTGATAAACGGGTAACGATAGCGGCGCTCGCGGGGATCGCGCATTTCAGCCAGACACGCCGGGCAGGTGGCGGCATCCGGCACGATTTGCGTATCCATCGCCCCGCGATCGCTGTGGCGGATGGTAAAGTCCTCAGGCATGTCCGCCCAGGTGAACGGCTGCGTTTCAACGCGATCGATGCGCGCCAGCGGTGGGCAGTCCTGATGCAGCCTCGCGGTAAAGTCCCCCCCATTACCCGCGAGACGCACCAGGACACCCTCTCCGTCGTTGCAGACATCGCCCACAAGCTTCAGCCGGTGCGCCAGCTGCCAGACGAAGGGCCGAAACCCCACGCCCTGCACTTTGCCGCGCACCCGAAGCAGTACGCCGTTAACGCTCATCGCAGCTTAAAACAGCAGCGATGACGAGGTGTCGAACGCCGCGCGACGGCGTTTTTCTGCGCTCATCTGCTCAAGCTTGTCACGATCCACGCAGACCAGCGCGTGCGTCGGGCAGGCCTCCATACAGGCCGGGCCGGCTTCGCGGTGATAGCAAAGATCGCATTTATTGGCTTCGGCTTTCTCTGCCCGCACGCTCAGCCCCATGCCGCTGTTGCGCACCACCGGGCGGACAACCACCTCCATCGCGCCATACGGACACGCCACCACGCAGGTTTTGCAGCCGATGCAGCGCTCCTGCATCACGTGCACAAAGCCCTTCTCGCGCTTAATCGCCCCGTTCGGGCAGACGTTCGCGCACGGCGCATCTTCGCACTGGCGACAGATGGCGGCGGTGGAAATATTCACACCTTTAATGACGTGAATGCGCGGCAGGAAGGTATCGGGAGTGAGAGAGGCGCAATCCTGCTCCGCCTGGTGGGAAACCACGCACGCCACTTCACAGGTACGGCAACCAATGCACTTGCTGGCATCGGCCATAATAAAACGGTTCATCTGCTTCTCCGGCATAACTGTTATGCGCGAAGCTATTCATAAACCGTGCCAATATTTAACCCACTGATTTTTAACAATAATAAAAACGCAGCGTTTCTGTCATCGTCATTAGTGACGATGACAGATGTCGACGTCAGCGGTGCGGGCCATCGGTAACGGAGTCGCGCAGAACAAGCTCGCCAGAAAAGGTTTGCTGATATTTGAACTCTCCGCCGTCGAGCATGAAAATCAGGCGACTGACGATCTCCTGGATCATCGCCGTCACCGGAATACGGACGCTGGAAAGCGACGGCACGATGTAGGGCGCTATCGCCACGTCGTCAAAGCCGATGACGGACACCGCGTCCGGCGTGGCGACGCCGCTGTCGTGCAGCTGCTTGATGGCGCCGATCGCCATATCGTCGTTGCTCGCCACCAGCGCGGTAAACGGTTCGCCGCGGGAGAGGAGTTGAGTGACCGCCGCCGCGCCGCTGGCCGGGTTCCACTTCCCTTCGGCGATAAGCGCGTCACGCGCTGCAATACCGTGCTGCGCCAGCGCATCCCTGTAACCGGAAAGACGCTCAACCCCGGTGGGGGAATCCAGCGAACCGGTGATAAAGGCAATCTCCCGGTGCCCTTTCGCAATCAGCTGCGACACCGCGTCCTGACACGAGGCTTTATGATCGGACCAGACGCTGTGGCTGCTGTTTTTCCGCAGACGGCGGTTAAGCACCATAATCGGCTGCTCGCATTTCTCGACGAGCTCGTCCAGCTCTTCCACACTGAGAAAACGCGGGTAGATAATTACCGCATCGCAGCGCATATCCAGTAGATACTGGATCGCCTCGCGCTCTTCTTCGGCGCTGTGCTTGCCGTCGGCGAGGATCAGCTGCCGCCCTTTTTCTTCCGTCATCCGCGCGGCGTTAAACAGCAGCTCGCTAAAGTAGACGCCGTGATACAGGGTGTTGGTCACTACCAGCCCAAGCGTCTGGGTGCGTTTGGTCGCCAGATTTCGCGCCAGCAAGTTCGGGCGATAGCCGCTCTCTTCAATGGCCTGAAAAACCCGGTCTTTGGTCTCCTGGCTAACGTAGCCGTTGCCCGACAACACCCGGGAAACCGTCGCTTTCGACACGCCTGCCCGCTTCGCCACTTCCAGCATCGTGGTCATATTGTTCTTCCATCCGAAACTCATGCGGGCAGTGTACTGCACCGCGAAAAAATTGTCGCAGCGACGACGTCACGCTTTCTACACCCCACTGCGATCTTCATCACGAAAAGAAAAAATGTCCAAAAAGCGGTCTTGTTTCAACAAAAGAAACTCATGATGATTATGTGGAACCGGTTTCCTACATTTCACACAACGATAACAGGAACAGATCCGATGGCCAAAAACTACGCTGCGCTGGCAAACGACGTTATCAGCGCGCTGGGCGGCAAAGAGAATATCGTCGCCGTCACCCACTGCATGACGCGCCTGCGTTTCGTTCTGAAAGACGAAAATCTTACCGACGTTGCGCGCCTGAAAAGCATCAGCGGCGTGCTTGGCGTGGTGCGTAATGACAACCAGTGCCAGGTGATTATTGGCAACACGGTTTCACAGGCGTACCGCGAAGTAGTGAGCCTGCTGCCCGTTGACCTGCAGTCCGTGGTACCGGAAGGCCCGCAGAAGCTGACGTTACGCCGCATTGGCGCCGGGATCCTCGACGCGCTGATCGGCACCATGTCGCCGCTGATCCCGGCGATCATCGGCGGTTCGATGGTCAAGCTGCTGGCGATGATCCTCGAAATGACTGGCGTGCTGGAAAAAGGCGCGCCGACGCTCACCATTTTGACCGTCATAGGCGACGGGGCGTTCTTCTTCCTGCCGCTGATGGTGGCGGCCTCGGCGGCGGTGAAGTTTAAAACCAACATGTCGCTGGCGATTGCCATCGCGGGCGTGCTGGTGCACCCGAGCTTTATCGAGCTGATGGCGAAAGCCGCGCAGGGGGAGCACGTTGAATTCGCCTTTATTCCGGTGACGGCGGTGAAATACACCTATACCGTCATCCCGGCGCTGGTCATGACCTGGTGCCTGTCGTATATCGAACGCTGGGTGGATCGCATCACCCCGGCGGTGACCAAAAACTTCCTCAAGCCGATGCTGATCGTGCTGATTGCCGCCCCGCTCGCCATCGTGCTGATTGGCCCGCTGGGGATCTGGATCGGTAGCGCCATCTCCGCGCTGGTTTACACCATTCACGGCTACCTGGGCTGGCTCTCCGTCGCCATCATGGGCGCACTGTGGCCGCTGCTGGTGATGACCGGGATGCATCGCGTGTTTACGCCGACCATCATTCAGACCATTGCCGAAACGGGCAAAGAAGGAATGGTGATGCCGTCAGAAATCGGCGCCAACCTGTCGCTCGGCGGCTCGTCGCTGGCGGTGGCATGGAAAACGAAAAACCCGGAACTGCGCCAGACGGCACTGGCCGCGGCGGCCTCCGCCATCATGGCGGGGATCTCTGAACCGGCCCTGTACGGCGTAGCGGTACGCCTGAAGCGTCCGCTGATTGCGAGCCTGATCAGCGGCTTTATCTGCGGCGCGGTGGCGGGTATGGCAGGCCTTGCCAGCCACTCGATGGCGGCGCCGGGGCTGTTTACCAGCGTGCAGTTCTTCGACCCGGCCAACCCGATGACCATCGTCTGGGTGTTTGGCGTAATGGGTCTGGCCGTGGTGCTGTCATTTGTTCTGACCCTGCTGTTAGGGTTTGAGGATATCCCGGTCGAAGACGAGGCTGAAAAAGCGCGCGCCCTGCAGACCGCACCGGTACAGAACAACGCAGCAAAAGCATAAATTGAAAGCGAGGTAAGAATGTCTGTTTTTCCACAAGGATTTTTATGGGGCGGCGCGCTTGCCGCCAACCAGAGTGAAGGTGCTTACCGTGAAGGCGGCAAAGGACTGACGACGGTCGATATGATCCCCCACGGCGCGCATCGCCTGGCGGTGAAGGTCGGTCAGGAAAAGCGTTTTTCGCTGCGTGACGATGAGTTTTACCCGAGCCACGAGGCGATTGATTTTTACCATCGCTATAAAGAGGACATCGCCCTGATGGCGGAGATGGGCTTTACGGTGTTCCGCACCTCGATCGCCTGGAGCCGCCTCTACCCGAACGGCGACGAGCCGCTGCCAAATAAAGAGGGCATTGCCTTCTACCGTGCGGTGTTCGAGGAGTGCAAAAAGTACAACATTGAGCCGCTGGTAACGCTTTGCCACTTCGACGTGCCGATGCACCTGGTGACGGAGTACGGCTCCTGGCGCAACCGTAAGATGGTCGATTTCTTCGCCCGCTACGCCCGCACCTGCTTCGAGGAATTTAACGGGCTGGTGAAATACTGGCTGACCTTCAACGAAATCAACATCATGCTGCACAGCCCGTTTTCCGGCGCGGGGCTGGTGTTTGAGGAAGGTGAAAACGAGGTTCAGGTGAAATACCAGGCCGCGCACCACGAGCTGGTGGCGAGCGCGCTGGCGACAAAAATCGCTCACGAGGTGAACCCGGAAAACCAGGTCGGCTGCATGCTGGCGGGCGGTAACTTCTACCCGTACTCCTGCAAACCGGAAGACGTGTGGATGGCGCTGGAGAAAGACCGAGAGAACCTGTTCTTTATCGACGTGCAGGCGCGCGGCAGCTATCCGGCCTACTCCGCCCGCGTGTTCCGCGAAAAAGGCGTGGTGATTGTGAAAGATCCCGGCGACGACGAACTGCTGAAAAACACCGTCGACTTTGTCTCGTTCAGCTATTACGCCTCGCGCTGCGCGTCGGCGGACATGAACGCGGGCAACACCAGCGCGGCAAACATCGTGAAGTCCCTGCGTAACCCGCATATTCAGGTAAGCGAGTGGGGCTGGGGCATCGATCCGCTCGGCCTGCGTATCACCATGAACATGATGTACGACCGCTACCAGAAGCCGCTGTTCCTGGTGGAAAACGGCCTCGGCGCGAAGGACGTCATAGATGAAAATGGCGAGATCAACGACGACTACCGCATCAGCTACCTGCGCGAGCATATCCGCGCGATGGGCGATGCGATTGAGGACGGCGTGCCGCTGATGGGCTACACCACCTGGGGCTGCATCGACCTGGTGTCGGCCTCAACGGGCGAGATGAGCAAGCGCTACGGGTTTGTGTACGTTGACCGCGATGATGCCGGCAACGGGACGCTGGAGAGAAAGCGCAAGAAATCGTTCTGGTGGTATAAGAAGGTGATTGCGAGTAACGGGGCGGATCTGGCGTAGCCTGTTGCCCGGTGGCGCTGCGCTTACCGGGCCTACGGTTTTGTAGGCCGGGTAAGGAGTAGCCGCCACCCGGCACTGCTCAGAGCGGAGAAAACCCTCCGTCCCCAACCCACCCCGCCAGCCGCGAATACACCTCCTCCACCGCCGCCTTCACCGGCGGCGTCATCGGGTAATAAAACCCGACAATGTCCGGCTGAATTCCTAAAAACAACACCTCGCCCACGTCGTCTTTAATCTGATCGACCAGGTAGTTCAGCGGCATATTGTGGGTGGTCATCATAAACATCTCGGCGATGTCGTCCGGATCAATCAGGCGGATCTCGCCCGGGTTGAGCCCCATATCGGTGGCATCGACGATTAGCAGCCTTTCCGGGTGCAGCTCGCGAATGGCGACCACATCGTTTTCCGGCGCGCTACCGCCGTCGATTACCACCCAATCGCCCTGCGGGTTCGCGGCGCACATTTCTGCCAGAAGCGGGCCCGCGCCGTCGTCGCCCATCATGCTGTTGCCGACACACAGTAAAACGTCAGTCACGTAATCTCCTCACCATCAGGTAGATGGCGCTCTCCTGATGAATATCGTGCAGCATGCCGAGCAGCGTTTTGCTCCACGCCTGCTGCGCCGGGGTTTGCCTGCCGAGCGCCGCGTCAAAGGCATTAGCGAGCATCGTGATATGGTTGGCGTCGATGACGATCTCGCCATACTTCGGCACACCCTCCATCTTGCGCCGCGCGGTGCTGCCCTCCTCCAGCGTGGCGATCCACGCCAGGTATTCCGACCACGGGCAGGTTAGCGCCGCCTCCAGACAGTCGATCACCCCGAGGTGGTGCCCAATCGCCAGGCTGTAATAGACCACCTGCTGCGCCGCATCCGGCGTGGCATCGTTCTCATCAATAAACTTACGGCTCAGCTGGCTGAACACCACCGTTTCACTCATCGGATACGCGCCTCATCCACAATGCTGTTCAGGTTCGCCACGATCTCATTGAGACGCGGATCGTTTTCCGCCTCCAGCCAGCGCGCCACCTGATGGTCGCCCTGGCTCAGCAGGCGCAGGTAATCGTCGGCAATCTGACGCCCGTAGCGATAGCCCGCCAGCCTGCGCGCCGTGCGGTCCACCTTCACGCGCAGCGGCTGGACCATGTCCGGATGCAGAATGGCCGCGGGCTGGTTGTCGATATCGCCGGGGGCGCGGGCGTGGATCTTCTGCTCCAGCAGGCCGAGCGCCATCGCAAAGCCGTACAGCGTGGCGGCAGGCGTCGGCGGGCAGCCCGGAATATAGACATCCACCGGCACGATTTTGTCGGTGCCGCCCCAGACGCAATAAAGATCGTGGAAAATGCCGCCGCTGTTGCCGCAGGCGCCGTAGGAGATGCAGATTTTCGGATCCGGCGCGGACTGCCAGGCGCGCAGCGCGGGCGATCGCATGGCGCGGGTCACCGCCCCGGTAAACAGCAGAATGTCCGCATGACGCGGGGACGGTACCACTTTGATGCCAAAGCGCTCGGCGTCAAACAGCGGCGACAGGGTGGCGAAGATCTCGATCTCACAGCCGTTGCAGCCGCCGCAGTCCACGCGGTAAACGTAGGCCGAGCGTTTGATTTTTTTCAGTAGCGACGCTTTCATGCTGGCGATGGACTCCTCCACCGTCAGCGGCACCGGAATGCCGTTATCGTCGCGCGGGCCGAGTAAGTTTTCCATCAGCTGGCCTCTCTCATATGGCGGGTAATATCAATGCGGTCAGACGGCAACAGGCATTTCTGGCGCTTACACTCCGGGCAGGTTTCGAAGCTTTCGCGGTGATGCTCTGCGCGGGCGTCGCCGTTGTGCTGCAGCAGCGCGATGGCGTAGTCGATCTCTTTTTGCACGGCGAACGGACGCTTGCAGACGCGGCAATTGCACAGCGCGAAGCGCGACTGCTGGAGAAAATCCTCTTTTTTCCACACCGCCAGTTCGTACTCCTGAGAAAGTCGAATGGCGACCGTCGGGCAAACCTCCTCGCAGCGGCCGCAGAAGATGCAGCGCCCGAGGTTAAACTGCCAGGCCAGCTCGCCGGTTTTAAGATCCGTTTCCACCGTTAAGGCGTTCGACGGGCAGGCGTTGACGCAGGCCGCGCAGCCGATGCACTGCTGCGGGTTGTGCTCCGGCTTGCCGCGAAAGTTTTTATCCACCGGGATCGGCTCCAGCGGATAGCTGCTGGTCTGCGCGCCGGTTTTGATTACTTTTTTGATAAAGGTAAACATGGCGTGTCCTTATTTCAGCGGCGAGTTCTTGCGCTCGATGCTGTAGCGCTCAAGCTCTTTGTACGGCACCACCTGGCTTTTCTTCTTGCGCACGTCCACCACCGTCATGCGGTCGGTGCAGGAGTAGCACGGATCGAGGCTGCCGATGATCAGCGGCGCGTCAGAGACCGTATTACCGCGCAGCATATAGCGCAGGGTAGGCCAGTTGGCGTAGGTCGCCGCGCGACAGCGCCAGCGGTAGAGCTTCTGATTGTCGCCGGTCATGCTCCAGTGGATATCATCCCCTCGCGGCGCTTCGGCAAAGCCGAGGGCAAAGCGGTTTGGAATGTAGGTGAAGCCCTCCACCATCAGCGGACCGCCCGGCAGGTTGTCCAGCCCGAAGTCGATCATGTTCAGGGCGGTGTAGACCTCGTTGATACGCACCTTGAGGCGAGATATAACGTCGCAGCCCTGTTCGCTGTGCACGGTCATCGGCAGCAGGCCGTAGCCGACGAACGGGTGATCGGCGCGGGTGTCGCGGGCGTGGCCGCTGGCGCGCACCATCGGGCCGACATTGCTGAAGTCGCGGGCAATTTCCGGATCGAGGCGACCAATCCCGACGGTGCGCTGCTCGATGTTTGGCGTGCTGAGCAGCATGTCCACCAGCTCCTGCACGTCGCGACGCATCTGCTGCGCCAGCTGGCGGGTCTTGATCATGTCGTCTTTCAGCAGGTCGCGGCGGATCCCGCCGATCAGATTCAGGCCGTAAGTTTTACGCGCCCCGGTGAGGATCTCCGCCATCTTCATCGACGCTTCGCGCACGCGGAAGAACTGCATAAACCCGGAGTCAAAGCCGACGAAGTGGCAGGCCAGGCCGAGGTTCAGCAGGTGCGAGTGCAGGCGCTCCACCTCCAGCAGAATGGCGCGGATCATCTGCGCGCGCTCCGGCACCACGATCCCCATGCCGTTCTCCACCGAGGTGGTGTAGGCGGTGCTGTGGGCGAAGCCGCAGATGCCGCACACGCGGTCAGAGAGGAACGTGACCTCATTGTAGCCCATGCGGGTTTCCGCCAGCTTCTCCATACCGCGGTGGACGTAGAACAGGCGGTAGTCGGCGTCGATGATATTTTCGCCGTCGACGAACAGGCGGAAGTGGCCCGGTTCGTCGGAGGTGACGTGCAGCGGGCCGATCGGCACCACGTTGTTCTTCTTGCTGCCCAGCTCGTTGATGAACTCGTAGGTTTCGCTGTCGGTGGTCGGGGCCGGACGCTGGCGGTAATCCATGCTGTCCTTACGCAGCGGATAGAGTTCATCCGGCCAGTCGTCCGGCAGCACCAGACGACGCTCGTCCGGCAGGCCGACCGGCACCAGGCCGTACATGTCGCGCACCTCGCGCTCACCCCAGACGGCGGCAGGAACGCGCGGCGTTACGGACGGGTATTCCGGCTTGTTCGGGTCGACCTCGACGCGCACGGTGAGCCAGCACTTCTCGCCCTGCTCCATCGACATCACGTAGTACACCGCGTAGTTACCGCACAGCTGGCGCTCGTCGTTACCGAACAGCACCGACAGCCAGCCGCCCTGCTGGTAATAGAGAAACTCCACCACTTCCGGCAGGTAGTTCACCTTCACGGTAATGGTGATCTGATCTTTGGTTTGCCAGGACTCCTCCAGCACCACGCCCGGGAAAGCCTGATGCAACGCGGCGAGATACTGCTGACCTTTCTTTTCTTCAGACATAAACACTCTCTTTAATCACGCCACCAGCAAGGAGACGAACGCTAAAAATGCAAAACCAAAACCGGCCCAGGTGATGCGCGAGGTTGCCGCAAAACGCAGGCGTGCCATGCTGTTTTCAAACAGGGCGATGACCAGCACGCCGACCAGCAGCTTGAGGGCGGCCACCACCACGGCCAGCAGCAGGCCGCCTGCAGAGAAGTGCGTCATCTGCCCCCACGGGAAGAAAACGCCAACAAACATCTGCAACACCACCAATTGCTTAAGGCTGATGCCCCACTTCAGCACCGCGAAGCCGTAGCCGCTGTACTCGGTGAGCGGCCCTTCCTGCAGCTCCTGCTCCGCTTCCGCGAGATCGAACGGCAGCTTGCCCATCTCAATAAACGTGGCGAACGCGCAGGCGCAGAGTGCCAGCACGAGCGGGATGGAGCGGGCCACCGGCCAGTGGTAAACGGTGTCGGTGATAAAACTGATGTGGGTCGAACCTGCAACCTGCGCGGCTACCCACAGCCCCAGCAGCAGGATCGGCTCAACCAGCACGCCGAGCATCGCCTCACGGCTGGCGCCGATGCCGGTAAACGGGCTGCCGGTGTCCAGGCCCGCAATCGCAAAGAAGAAGCGCGCGATGGCGAAGAGGTAGATGAGCGTAATCAGATCGCCGAGCACCGGCAGCGGCGAGCCTACCGTGACCACCGGCAGCGCGGTGGCGATGGTGAGCATCACGCCGACCATCACGAACGGCGTCAGGCGGAACACCCAGCCCGCAGCATCCGGCGCGACGCTCTGGCGAGAGAGCAGCTTGATGAGATCGCGGTACTCCTGGAGCACGCCAGGCCCGCGACGGTTGTGCATTCGGGCGCGCGCCACGCGCGTGATGCCCGACAGCAGCGGCGCGGCGGCGAACAGCACCAGCGCCTGAAGAATTGCCAGTAACAGACTCATGTCAGGCTCCTCGTGAAATCACAATCACCACCAGCACCGCCAGCTCGATCAGCGCCAGTCGGCGGAACAGCACGGGCACGGCAGCACTCTGCCAGCCCGGCACCCAGCCCTGCGGGTTAAGCCACTGGCGCAGCTTCAGCACGGCGGCGAAGTTCTCCTTCACCGGCATGGCAAATCCATGGGCGGTGATAACCATTGACGGCTCGTGTTCATAACCGCAGGCCCACGCCGCGCCGCGAGAGCGGGAGGCGAGACGGTCGCGTCTGAAGAACAGCATCAGCACGAACGGCAGGAACGGCCCGGCGATCAGCAGCAGCGCCATCATCGGCTGGGAGACAACGGTATGCGCCGTCGCCAGCGGCAGCGGAATGGCGTGGCCCAGCAGCGGCAGCAGCCACGGCGCGGCAACCCCGCCCGCAATGCAGCACAGCGCCAGCGCGACCACGCTGGTGGCCATCAGTACCGGGGCGCAGCAGGCGTTTTCCGCTTCGCGGGTACGCGGCGCGCCGAGGAAGGTGACGCCATAGACTTTCGCCATGCACATCACCGCCAGCGCCCCGGTAATCGCCAGGCCCACCGCCAACAGCGGGCCGAGTAAACGCGCGATAAACGCGTCGCTCTGGCCGAGCGCGAAGAAGGACTGATAGATCACCCACTCCCCGGCAAAGCCGTTCAGCGGCGGCAGCGCGGCCATCGCCATCAGCCCCACCAGCATGGCGAGTGAAATCATCGGCATCTTTTTGCCAATCCCACCGAGCTTTTCGATATCGCGATGGCCGGTGCGGAACCAGACGCTGCCCGCGCCGAGGAACAGAGTGGTTTTAAACAGGCTATGGTTGACGAGGTGATACAGACCGCCGATAAACCCGGCGGCAATCAGCGCCGGCTGGTTGAGCGCCAGCCCGGTGACGCCCGCGCCCATGCCGAGCAGGATGATGCCGATGTTTTCCAGGGTGTGGTACGCCAGCAGACGCTGGATGTTGTGCTCCATCAGGGCGTACAGGCCGCCGACAAATGCGGTCATCATCCCCGCAATCAGCAGCGCTACCCCCCACCACAGCGGCGGCTGACCGCCCGTCAGGGTAATCGTCAAAATGCCGAACAGACCGACCTTCATTACCACCGTCGAAAACAGCGCGGCGGCGGGCGCAGAGGCATTCGCGTGCGCCTGCGGGACCCAACCGTGCAGCGGGATAATCCCGGCCAGCAGGCCAAAGCCGAGTGCGCCCAGCAGCCAGACGTCGTTCCCCAGCGGCTGGCCGTTAAGCGCGGCAAAGTCCAGGGTGCCGAAACGCTGCCACACCAGCCAGCAGGCCAGCGCCAGCAGCAGCGTGCCGAGGCGTCCGAGTGCAAACCACAGCTTACCGGAGGCGCTGCAGCCGGTCAGGAACACGCCACACAGCGCCATGATCTCCGCCATCACCACCAGCGCGCAGAGGTTGCTGGCGATAACCGTGCAAACCGCGGCAGCCATCAGCAGATTGACCAGCAGGCCGTTGGCTTTGGTCTGCTGATGGCGGTGCCAGTCGATATTGAACAGGCTGATAAACAGCCCGCACAGGCCAAAGGTCACCAGCCAGATGGCGTTCAGCGGCGTAATCGCCACGGTGTGGCGAATCAGCGGCATGAGTGTTTCCACGGATTGTCCGCCGAGCAGGACGACACCGCCCGCCGCCAGCGTCATCAGGCTGCCGACCGCCCCGCCGATACCGGCTATCCAGCCGCTCAGGGTTTTATGGAAAGAGAACACCAGCGCCAGCGCGGCGGCAGCGGCAAAGTACGCCACGGCGCTGTTAATCATAAATATCGCGTTCATTTCGCCCCCTCGTTTAGCGCCTGCAGAAGCGAAAGATCGCCGACGTCGGTATTAATGGTCAGCTCGCGTTTGCGCCTGCTGGTGCGGGCGATATCGCGGATGTTAACCAGGATCAGCGCTTTGGTCGGGCAGGTCCGCACGCAGGCCGGGCCCTGTTCGTCAAAGCTGCACAGGTCGCACTTCACCGCAATAGCGCGGATGCCGGGCACCCAGTCCAGCAGCGTGCTCACGCGTGCCGGAGCCGGTGGCGCAAGCGGCGCTTTCGGGGTATTGGCGTTCGCCGGGATATGCAGCGGGCGGCTGCCGGAGAATTCAATGGCACCGAACGGGCAGGCGATGCCGCACAGCTTGCAGCTCACGCACAGGCTTTCGTTCAGCTGGACCGCGCCATCGACGCGGGTGATGGCATTGACGGGACACACGCCCGCACAAGGGGCATCTTCACAGTGGTGGCAGAGCTGCGGGGCAGACTCTTTCTCATTACGCATGACGCGCAGGCGCGGCATGGACTGCAGCCCGTGCAGGCGGTGCGTTTCCGAACACGCCGCCTCACAGGTCCGACAGCCAATACAGACCGTCGAGTCAGCAATTACAAAACGGTTCACCGGGCAATCCTCTGGTGATGGTCATTTTTGACGACGAAAAACTGTCTCATCGACACTTTTCGACATTCGGTTATCAGGCAAGATTTGCGGGGGCCTTTCCCACGACGAGCTGTTTGAGGTCGACCGGCAAGTCGTGCTCAACCGCGGCGTAGAGACCGTTGTAAACCGGCGCGATTTTTTCCAGATAGTGCTCAAGCACCTGCTGGCGATCGCGGTTGCTGACGTAGCCGTCAACCATGCCGTCGGCCATCAGCTGCGCCTGCGCAATACGTTGTTTTTCACCCTCTTTATTCTCAACGTAGTACTCGATGGTGTGGCTGTTAAAGCTGTCTGCCAGGGTCACAAAGACCGTGAAATGACCGAACAGGACAAAGCGCATATCCCCCTGCGCCGCACAGCTCATCGCATGATGCAGTCGGGCTTTTGACAGGGTGATCCCCTGAACCAGAGAGTTACAGTAGAGGTGCCACTGATCCTGAAGCTGCTGGTGGCGCTGCGCGATGTAATCCGCTTTTTCGCTAATTTCCCAAATAGTCATAGAAGGTATCCGGTTAATGGAGATAGCGGCTGTTAAGCAGATTCCGTGCCAGTTTTTAATTTGTTGATTTGAATGATTTTTATCAAAAAAGACACTGTCAACGCCGCCGTGTCGACGTGTCATTTCGACAGCGCTGACATCGTCACGCCGTAACGCAAATCAAGCTGGCACCGTTATTGCATTTACTGGCGCAAATCATTGAGGAGGCGTCATGCACGAAATCACCCTCTGCCAGCGGGCTCTGGAACTTATCGAACAGCAGGCAGTGCAAAACCATGCGAAGCGCGTCACCGGCGTCTGGCTGAAGGTCGGGGCGTTTTCCTGCGTCGAGACCAGCGCCCTGAACTTTTGTTTTGAGCTGGTGTGCCGCGGCACGCTGGCGGAAGGCTGCGCGCTGCATATCGACGAGCAGCAGGCGGAGTGCTGGTGCGAGCAGTGCCAGCGATACGTCACCCTGCTCTCATCAAAGGTTCAGCGCTGCCCGCAGTGTCAGAGCACGGGTCTTCGCATCGTGGCGGATGACGGTATGCAGATCCAACGCCTCGAAATCGAGAAGGAGTAATGTATGTGTAGCACCTGCGGTTGCGCTGAAGGCAACCTGTATATAGAAGGGGATGAACACCGTCCTCACTCCGCGTTTCGCTCCGCGCCCTTTTCCCCTGCCCCGCGTCCTGCGGCGGCCCTGACCGGCATCACCTTTGCGCCGCAGCGTTCCGACGCGGGCGACCTGCATTACGGCCACGGCGAAGCGGGCACCCACGCGCCGGGCATAAGCCAGCGCCAGATGCTGGAGGTGGAGATCGACGTGCTGGACAAAAATAACCAGATCGCCGCCCGCAACCGCGCCCGCTTTGCCGCGCGTCAACTGCTGGTGCTGAACCTGGTCTCCAGCCCCGGCTCCGGCAAAACCACGCTGCTGACCGAAACGCTCACGCGCCTGAACGAACGCGTCTCCTGCGCGGTTATCGAAGGCGATCAGCAAACCGTTAACGACGCGGCGCGCATCCGCGAAACCGGGACGCCCGCCATCCAGGTTAACACCGGCAAGGGCTGCCACCTGGATGCGCAGATGATTGCCGACGCCGCCCCTCGCCTGCCGCTGGCGGATAACGGCATCCTGTTTATCGAAAACGTCGGCAACCTGGTATGCCCGGCAAGCTTCGACCTCGGCGAACGGCATAAAGTGGCGGTGCTCTCCGTGACCGAAGGGGAGGACAAGCCGCTGAAGTACCCGCACATGTTCGCCGCCGCCTCCCTCATGCTGCTGAACAAAGTTGACCTGCTGCCGTACCTGAACTTCGACGTGGATAAGTGCCTTGCCTGTGCCCGCGAGGTGAACCCGGACATTCACATCCTGCTGGTTTCCGCCACGCGCGGCGACGGCATGGACGCCTGGCTGGACTGGCTGGAGAGCGAACGATGTGCATAGGCGTACCGGGACAAATCCATTCCCTCGACGGCAATCAGGCCAAAGTGGAGGTTTGCGGCATCCTGCGCGACGTCGACCTGACGCTGGTGGGCAGCACCGATGAGACGGGCGCGTCGCGCCTCGGCCAGTGGGTGCTGGTCCACGTGGGGTTTGCGATGAGCGTGATTAACGAAGCGGAAGCCCGCGACACGCTGGACGCGCTGCAAAACATGTTTGACGTGGAGCCGGACGTGGGCGCGCTCCTGTACGGCGAGGAGCGCTAGCCTATGCGTTACGTTGATGAATACCGCGCGCCAGAACAGGTGATGCAGCTTATCGGACATCTGAAAACGCGCGCGGCGCTGCTGGACTACACGAACGAAAGGCCGCTGCGGATCATGGAGGTGTGCGGCGGGCACACGCACGCCATCTTCAAGTTTGGCCTCGACCAGCTGCTGCCGGAGAACATCGAGTTTATTCACGGCCCCGGCTGCCCGGTGTGCGTTTTGCCGATGGGGCGTATCGACAGCTGCATCGAAATTGCCGGCCAGCCCGGCGTCATTTTCTGCACCTTTGGCGACGCGATGCGCGTGCCGGGGAAAAACGGCTCGCTGCTGCAGGCGAAGGCGCGCGGCGCGGACGTGCGGATCGTTTACTCACCGATGGATGCCCTGACGCTGGCAGAGGCTAACCCTGAGCGCAAGGTCGTCTTTTTCGGGCTGGGTTTTGAAACCACCATGCCCGCTACGGCCATCACGCTGCAGCAGGCGAAAGTGCGCAACGTCACTAACTTTTTCTTTTTCTGCCAGCATATTACGCTCATTCCCACGCTGCGCAGCCTGCTCGAAGAGCCAGACAACGGCATCGACGCGTTTCTGGCGCCGGGCCACGTCAGCATGGTGATTGGCACAGACGCCTACGGTTTTATCGCTGATCAGCACAATCGTCCGTTAGTGGTGGCTGGTTTCGAACCGCTTGATCTACTGCAAGGCGTAGCCATGCTGGTTGAGCAGAAAATAGCGTCCCTGAGCGCGGTCGAAAACCAGTACCGCCGCGTGGTGCCCGATGCGGGAAATGAACGGGCGCAGCAGGCGATAGCTGACGTGTTTAGCGTTGAGGGCGACAGCGAGTGGCGCGGGCTGGGGCTGATTGCGGAATCCGGCGTGCGCCTGACGCCTGCCTATCGCGAATTTGATGCCGAAGCGCACTTCCGCCCGCAGCCGCAGCAGGTGTGCGACGATCCCCGGGCCCGCTGCGGCGAGGTGCTTACCGGCAAATGCAAACCTCATCACTGCCCGCTATTTGGCAACACCTGTAACCCGCAAACCGCGTTTGGCGCACTGATGGTCTCCTCTGAAGGGGCATGCGCCGCGTGGTATCAGTATCGCAACCAGGAGTGTGAAGCATGAACACGGTGGAAATGGCGCACGGAAGCGGTGGACAGGCGATGCAGCAGCTGATTAACAGGCTGTTCATGGAGGCCTTTAATAACCCCTGGCTCGCCGAGCAGGAGGATCAGGCGCGCATCGCGCTCTCAACCCTCACCGCACACGGCGACCGGCTGGCGTTCTCCACCGACAGCTACGTGATTGACCCGCTATTCTTCCCGGGCGGCGATATTGGCAAGCTCGCCGTCTGCGGTACGGCCAACGACGTGGCCGTCAGCGGCGCCATTCCGCGCTACCTCTCGTGCGGATTTATCCTCGAAGAAGGATTACCGATGGAGACGCTTGCGGCAGTGGTCAACAGCATGGCGCACACCGCCCGCGAGGCGGGGATCGCTATCGTCACCGGGGATACCAAAGTGGTCCAGCGCGGCGCGGCGGATAAGCTCTTCATCAACACCGCCGGAATGGGGGCGATCCCCGCCGACGTTCACTGGGGCGCGCAGCAGCTTTCGGTGGGCGACGTGCTGATTGTCAGCGGAACGCTGGGCTGCCACGGGGCAACCATCCTGAACCTGCGCGAAGGCCTGGGGCTGGACGGCGAGCTTCGCAGCGACTGCGCGGTGCTCACCCCGCTTATCCAGACGCTGCGCGACATACCGGGCGTCAAAGCCCTGCGCGACGCCACCCGGGGCGGGGTGAATGCCGTTGTCCACGAGTTCGCCGCAAGCAGCGGGTGCGGGATTGAACTGAGCGAACGCGACCTACCCATTAAGCCTGCCGTGCGGGGGCTGTGTGAGCTTTTAGGGCTTGACCCGCTAAACTTTGCCAACGAGGGCAAGCTGGCGATCGGCGTGGAACGTTCGGCGGCGGAAGCCGTACTTGAACAGCTGAGAGCGCATCCTTTAGGGAAAGACGCGGCCATCATTGGCGACGTGGTTGAGCGCAAAGGGGTGCGCCTGACCGGACTTTATGGCGTGAAGCGCACGCTGGATCTACCGCACGCTGAGCCGTTACCCCGAATTTGCTAGAACCGCGCCATAAGCGGTCAGCAGTGAAGTCTCTTTTTTGCCAGTTTCTATTGGAAAGCAATAATGCCGTATACACCGATGAGCGATCTTGGACAGCAGGGCCTGTTTGATATCACGCGCACACTTTTACAACAGCCCGATCTCGGCGCGCTGAGCGATGCCCTGACGCGGCTGGTCAGGCAATCAGCGCTGGCGGACAGCGCGGCGATTGTGCTCTGGCATAGCGGAACGCACCGCGCGAGCTACTATTCCACGCGCGAGAATGGCAAAACGTTTGAATACGAAGACGAAACGTACCTCGCGCACGGCCCGGTGCGCCGCATTCTCTCCCGGCCTGAAGTGCTGCACTGCAATTTTGAAGAGTTTCGGATGGCATGGCCGCGGCTGGCAGAGAGCAATCTCTATCAGCCTTTCGGTCATTACGGCATGCTGCCGCTGGCGGCGGAGGGCCATATTTTTGGCGGCTGCGAGTTTATCCGCAATACCGACCAGCCCTGGAGCGAGGCGGAGTACGAGCGGCTGCACACCTTTACCCAGATTGTGGCCGTCGTCGCGGAGCAGATCCAAAGCCGCGTCACCAATAACGTGGATTACGACCTGCTGAGCCGCGAGCGCGATAACTTCCGCATTCTGGTCGCCATCACCAACGCCGTACTCTCAAGGCTCGACATGGACGAGCTGGTCAGCGAAGTCGCCAAGGAGATCCACCACTATTTCAGGATCGACGCCATCAGCATCGCGCTACGCGGGAACCGCAAAGGCAAGCTGAACATCTACTCCACACACTATCTTGATGAGGCCAACCCGGCGCACGAGCAGAGCGAGGTGGACGAAGCGGGCACCCTTTCTGAGCGGGTATTTAAAAGCAAAGAGATCCTGCTGCTGAATCTCAGCGAGCAGGACCCGGTGGCGCCGTACGAGCGGATGCTGTTTAACACCTGGGGCAACAAAATTCAGACCCTGTGCCTGCTGCCGCTGATGTCCGGCAGCACCATGCTTGGGGTGCTCAAACTGGCGCAGTGCGATGAAGCCGTGTTTACCACCGCCAACCTGAAGCTGCTGCGCCAGATCGCCGAGCGTATTTCCATCGCGCTGGATAACGCCCTCGCCTATCAGGAGATCCACCGCCTGAAAGAGCGGCTGGTGGACGAAAACCTGGCCCTGACCGAACAGCTCAACAACGTGGACAGCGAGTTTGGCGAAATCATCGGACGCAGCGATGCCATGTACAGCGTGCTTAAGCAGGTGGAGATGGTGGCCCAGAGCGACAGCACGGTGCTGATCCTCGGTGAAACCGGCACCGGTAAAGAGCTGATAGCCCGCGCCATTCATAACCTGAGCAACCGCAACAGCCGGCGGATGGTGAAGATGAACTGCGCGGCGATGCCCGCGGGTCTGCTGGAAAGTGACCTCTTCGGCCACGAGCGCGGCGCGTTTACCGGGGCCAGCAGCCAGCGGCTGGGCCGTTTCGAACTGGCGGATAAAAGCTCGCTGTTCCTCGACGAAGTGGGCGATATGCCGCTGGAGCTGCAGCCCAAGCTGCTGCGCGTTTTGCAGGAGCAGGAGTTTGAGCGCCTCGGCAGCAACAAGCTGATCCAGACCGACGTGCGGCTGATTGCCGCCACCAACCGCGACCTGAAAAAGATGGTCGCCGACCGCGAGTTTCGCAGCGATCTCTACTATCGCCTGAACGTCTTTCCGATCTGCCTGCCGCCGCTGCGCGAGCGCCCGGAAGATATTCCGCTGCTGGTGAAGGCCTTTACCGCGAAGATAGCCCGCCGGATGGGGAGGAATATCGATAGTATTCCTGCCGAAACGCTACGTACTCTTTCGGCGATGGAGTGGCCCGGCAACGTGCGCGAGCTGGAAAACGTCATTGAACGCGCGGTACTGCTGACGCGCGGGAACGTCCTTCAGCTCTCTTTGCCTGAAGTCTCCCTTCAGGAAGCCCCCACGCTTTCGGCAGAAGTCGCGCAGGAAGGCGAAGATGAATATCAGCTGATATTGCGCGTACTGAAAGAGACCAACGGCGTGGTAGCCGGACCGAAGGGCGCAGCTCAGCGGCTGGGGCTGAAACGCACTACCCTGCTCTCTCGCATGAAGCGTCTGGGAATCGATAAAGAGAGCCTGCTTTAACCCGTCATTCCGGCGCCGCTTATGGCGCCGCTTTTCGTCACCCTGCGCAATTGTCCCTCATTGACACAATATATTTTCCTCTGTATAAAATTCCGCCTTAATAATGCGTTTCATTTGCATCAAAAATAATATTAATGAAGGGTAGCGTTTCATGAAGAAGGTCATCTGCGCGTTAGGCCTGGCGATTGCGTCGGTCAGTTCTGCTCTGGCAACCACATATCCTCTGACGATTGAAAACTGTGGCTATAAAGAGACATTCACTAAAGCGCCGGAACGCGTCGTGGCCCTCGGTCAGAACACCGTGGAAATTTTGCTCCTGCTGGGGCTGGAAGATAAGGTCAAAGCCAGCGCCTTCTGGCCGACCAAAGTGCTGCCGCAACTGGCTGAGCAGAATGCAAAAATCAAAACCCTGACCGTCGAAATTCCGACTCTTGAATCCATCCTTGCGCAAAACCCCGATTTTGTTCCTGCACAGCTGCCGCTGCTGCTTGGGCCGGAAAGTAAGGTCGCAAAACGTGAAGATCTGGCTACCGTCGGCGTGAACAGCTATTTATCTCCAGGCATGTGCGCCACCAAAAAAGCGGCAGGCGATATGTACGGCAGCCGCCAGACGCTGTGGGATATGACGTACCTTTATAAAGAGATTGAAGATTTCGCGAAGATTTTCAACGTTGAAGCGCGCGGCCAGGCCGTTATCGCTGATTTCAAAAAACGTGAGGCTGACCTGCGTCAGGAATTTGGTAAAAACAAAAAAGACCTCTCCTTTGTTTTCTGGTTCTCAAGCGCCTCGCCTTCGGCAGATGCCTATGTCGGCGGGAAAAACAGCGCCTCCGGTTTTATTGCTAACGTGCTGGGTGGCCATAACGCCATTACCGCTGAGACCGAATGGCCGACCGTCGGCTGGGAAAGTATTATTGCCGCGAACCCTGATGTGATTGTCGTCTCCAGTCTGGACCGCAACCGCTGGGCGCTGGATAACGCGGATGAGAAAATCAAATTCCTGAAAAGCGATCCTGCCGTGAGCCAGCTTGATGCCGTCAAAAAAGGCCATATCGTGGTGATGGACGGTCAGGCGATGAACCCGACGATTCGTACGATTTACGGTGCTGAACAGGTGGGTGAACAGCTCAGAAAACTGGGGCTGAACTGATGACGGCAGCCGTACTTCAGGCCCGCCAGGGCCTGATCCTGACCACTTCCGCTCTGCTTGCCGTTGTCCTGCTGTTTTTAGTGATTGCTCTTGGCGTCAGCGTCGGTGAGCTGCCGATTCCGCTGTCCAACGTCTTTTACGCTATTGGTAATAAGCTGGGGCTGACCGACGTTCCGCTCAACCGCATCTATGAGAGCGTGATCTGGGACTTTCGCCTGAGCCGCGCGCTGGTGGCGGCCTGCTGCGGGGCCGGTTTAGCCATCTGCGGTGCCGTGCTGCAAAGCCTGCTGAAGAACGCGCTGGCGGAACCTTACGTGCTCGGCGTGTCGGCGGGTGCCTCAACCGGGGCGGTGTCGGTCGTCGTCCTGGGCATCGGCACCGGCGCGGTGTCGCTCTCTGCGGGCGCGTTTGCCGGGGCGTTCGCCGCCTTTGCGTTTGTCGCCTTTCTGACGAACGGCGCGCGCGGCGGCAATGAACGCACCATTCTGGCAGGCGTTGCTGCATCTCAGCTTTTCAACGCCATTACCGCCTACACCATCAGCACCTCCGCCAGCGCGCAGCAGGCGCGCGACGTGATGTTCTGGCTGCTGGGCAGCTTTAGCGGCGTGCGTTGGCCGGAATTCCAGCTGGCGCTGGTTGTCGTGCTGGCGGGCCTTGCCGTCTGCCTCTACTATTCCCGGGCGCTGGACGCCTTTACCTTTGGTGATGACGCGGCAGCCTCCTTAGGCATTGCCGTGCCCTGGGTGCGTCTTGCCCTGTTTACCACCACGGCCCTGATCACCGCGACCATCGTCAGCATGGCGGGCTCAATCGGCTTTGTAGGGCTGGTGGTGCCTCACGTCATGCGCTTCCTGTTCGGGCCGCTGCACCGCACGCTGCTGATTGCCAGCGCGCTGGCGGGGGCGATCCTGATGGTGCTGGCCGATATCGCCTCGCGCATGCTGATTGCCCCGCAGAGCCTGCCCGTCGGCGTGGTCACCGCGCTGGTGGGCGTACCTTTCTTTGCCGTGATTATCTACCGCTCAAGGAATAAGTGATGAGTATCTGCGCTGAAAATATTACCTGGAAGGTAGGCAAAAAAGTTATCGTCAATGGTGTCTCGCTGAAGGTTTCACGCGGCGAAACGGTGGGTTTGCTTGGTCCTAACGGCTGCGGCAAATCGTCCCTTTTGCGTATCCTGGCAGGCCTGCGTCGCCCGGATTCGGGCAGCGTGACCCTGGACGGGCAGGACATTTCCCGCATCGCCAAAAAGCAGCTTGCCCGCCGGGTGGCGTTCGTTGAGCAGCACGGGATGACCGACGCCAATATGCGCGTGCGCGACGTGGTCAAACTTGGACGTATTCCGCACCACTCCCCTTTTTCTAACTGGAGCGCGCAGGATGACGACACCGTCACCGCGGCTCTGCAGCGTGTCGATATGCTGGACCGCAGCGAGCAGGGCTGGCTGAGCCTGTCCGGCGGCGAGCGTCAGCGGGTGCATATTGCCCGAGCGCTGGCGCAAACGCCAACCGAAATCCTGCTGGATGAACCGACCAACCACCTGGATATCCATCATCAGATGCAGCTGATGCAGTTGATCAGCCAATTACCCGTTACCAGTATCGTCGCCATCCACGATCTCAACCACGCTTCAATGTTCTGCGACTCGCTGATTGTGATGCAGAAAGGGCAAATTGTGGCGACCGGAACGCCGCAGGACATCTTATCCGAGTCGTTGCTCTGGGATGTCTTCCGGGTCAAAACCAAAATTGAGATCTCGCCGTTTCATGGCAAAAAGCACATTCACTTTATCGTTTAGGGACGACTGATCGACAATGCCCCTTCGCCCCGCCACCACGCTCTGGCCGCCCGTTTTACTGGGTAGCCAGTTTGTTTTTAACATTGGTTTTTACGCCGTCGTTCCCTTCCTGGCGGTATTTCTGCGTGACGACATGCTGCTCTCCGGCGGGCTCATCGGGCTGATCCTGGGCCTGCGCACGTTCTCGCAGCAGGGGATGTTTATCGTTGGCGGTGCGCTCTCGGACCGGTTTGGCGCGAAGGTCATCATCCTCAGCGGCTGTATAGTTCGTGTTTCAGGCTATCTGCTGCTGGCCTTCGGGGGATCGCTGTGGCCGATTATTCTGGGCGCGTGTCTGACGGGCGTCGGCGGCGCGTTATTTTCTCCCTCAATTGAGGCTCTGCTGGCGAAAGCGGGTACCCACAGCGAGGCGAAAGGGAAACGAAGCCGGGCGGAGTGGTTTGCGCTCTTTGCCGTCTGCGGGGAGCTCGGCGCGGTACTGGGCCCGGTTGCTGGCGCTCTGCTAACGGGGCTTGGCTTCCGCCAGGTGGCGCTGGCGGGGGCAGGCGTCTTTATCATTGCGCTAGTGGTGCTTTACTTCTGTCTACCTGCTGCCGGGCAACGTTCACAGAAGATAAAAATAGTGCCCTGGTGGACGACGTTCCGCCAGCCGCGCTTTGTCGCCTTTATCATTGCCTACAGCTCCTGGCTGTTAAGCTATAACCAGCTCTATCTGGCGCTGCCGGTGGAGATCCAGCGCTCCGGCGGTAACGAGAAAGATCTCGGCCCGCTTTTTATGCTGGCCTCCGTTCTGATCATTACCTTACAGCTGCCGCTGGCGCGTGTCGCCCGACGCGTGGGCGCGGTGAACATTCTTCCGGTGGGCTTTTTGCTGCTTTCCGCCGCCTTTGCGAGCGTGGCAATGTTTGCGGCAACAGAACCGCCTGAAGGCTGGCTGCGGCTTCTGCCCTCGGTCTCGTTTGTCACGCTGCTGACGCTGGGGCAGATGCTGCTGGTGCCGTCGGCAAAAGATCTCATTCCGCGTTTCGCCGATGAATCCACGCTGGGCGCGCACTATGGCGCACTCTCCACCGCCGGAGGCATTGCGGTACTGGCTGGAAACTTGTTATTTGGCAGCCTGCTGGATCGCGCACTGGTGCCTTCAACGCAGGCGATTTATCCGTGGCTGCTGCTGGCGCTCTTTCCACTTTGCAGCGCGCTGGCCCTGAACGTGATTTGCCGCCCGCTACGAAGCTGATCGATTCACTTTTTCGGGCGATACTTCTCCGGCAGTTCCGGCACCGGACGACGGTCATCCATCAGATGGCGGACGGTCAGAATGGGGTGACGCCATAACATACGCGGGCCTGCCCAGCGCATAATCTGCTTCATCTCTTCACGTCTGGCAGGCTGGTAGCAGTGCACCGGGCATTGTTTACAGGCGGGCTTTTCTTCACCAAAAACGCACTTATCCAGGCGCTTATCAGCATACGCGTTGAGCGCCTGATAATGCCCCGCTTCCTGAGAAGCCTGTGGACACTGCTTTGCGTACAACGCGATCATTTTCGCGATGGTCTCTTTTTCACGTGATATGCGTTTACCGGTCATAGCGACTTACCAAATAATAAGATGCATCAATAATACACTTTAAAACTGTGGATTTCAGGTGTTGCATTCCGTTTTCTGAAGCCTGATTCCACTATTAACCCTGCACCTCCTGAAAATCACTGGTATTTTATACAGGCATCAGGAATGACCGTTGTCCGTATAGTCTGGAGACCCTATGAAAGAGATCGCGATCGGCAAACCCTACCGCCATTTAAAAGTGGGATATTTCAGAAAACGTCACGAGGATCGAAAAACGAAGATACCAAAGCGATACAGCGTGCATGCGGCACTGAGCTTAAAAGGAGACTGGCTTGAAAAGGCGGGCTTTACCACCAACTCCCAGGTCAGGGTGGGCGTTGAGCATGGAAAAATCGTCATTGAGTTAATGTCTGAAGGCGCCTCGTAAAGCCGCCACATTTTTCTGCGCCGTACCTTTTTTTCATGCGACAATAGAACGAACAAACGGCCACTGAGCCGCTCAAAACGGTTTATTTTCAAAGAAATGGACATCATAACTCCATGAGCACAATCGACAATTTCGACGCACATACGCCGATGATGCAGCAGTACCTGAAGCTGAAGGCACAGCATCCGGAAATCCTGCTGTTTTACCGCATGGGCGATTTTTACGAGCTGTTTTATGACGATGCTAAACGTGCCTCGCAGTTGCTCGACATCTCGCTAACCAAACGTGGCGCATCCGCAGGCGAGCCCATCCCGATGGCCGGTATCCCGCACCACGCGGTTGAAAACTACTTGGCCAAGCTGGTGAATCAGGGTGAGTCCGTTGCCATCTGCGAACAAATCGGCGATCCGGCAACCTCGAAAGGCCCGGTTGAGCGCAAAGTCGTGCGCATCGTCACGCCAGGCACCATCAGTGATGAAGCCCTGCTTCAGGAGCGCCAGGATAACCTGCTGGCGGCGCTGTGGCAGGACGGCAAAGGGTTTGGCTACGCCACGCTGGACATCAGCTCCGGGCGTTTTCGCCTGAGTGAGCCGGCTGACCGCGAAACGATGGCTGCCGAACTGCAGCGCACCAACCCGGCAGAATTGCTCTACGCCGAAGACTTCGCCGAAATGGCGCTGATTGAAGGCCGTCGCGGATTGCGCCGTCGCCCGCTGTGGGAATTTGAAATTGATACCGCGCGCCAGCAGCTGAACCTGCAGTTCGGTACCCGCGATCTGATTGGCTTTGGCGTGGAAAATGCTCCACGCGGGCTGTGTGCCGCAGGTTGCCTGCTGCAGTACGTGAAAGACACCCAGCGCACCGCCCTGCCGCATATCCGCTCTATCACCATGGAGCGCCAGCAGGACAGCATCATCATGGATGCCGCCACGCGCCGTAACCTGGAGATCACCCAGAACCTGGCAGGTGGCGTTGAAAACACGCTCGCGTCGGTGCTCGACAGCACGGTGACGCCAATGGGCAGTCGCATGCTGAAGCGCTGGCTGCATATGCCGATTCGCGATACCGATACGCTGGTTTGCCGCCAGCAGACGATTGCTGCGTTGCAGGATCGCTATACCGAGCTGCAGCCGATCCTGCGCCAGGTGGGCGATCTGGAGCGTATCCTGGCCCGTCTGGCTCTGCGCACCGCGCGCCCGCGCGACCTTGCGCGGATGCGACATGCTTTCCAGCAACTGCCGGAACTGCGTGCGCAGCTGAGTGACGTTGACAGCGCGCCGGTGCAGAAACTCCGCGAAACGATGGGTGAATTCACCGAGCTTCGCGAGCTGCTGGAGCGCGCCATTATTGATGCCCCTCCGGTTCTGGTGCGCGATGGCGGCGTGATTGCTCCAGGCTACAACGAGGAGCTGGACGAATGGCGCGCGCTGGCCGACGGCGCGACGGACTATCTGGATAAGCTGGAAATCCGCGAGCGCGAGCGTCTTGGGCTCGACACGCTGAAAGTGGGGTATAACGCGGTACACGGTTACTACATTCAGATCAGCCGCGGGCAAAGCCATCTGGCGCCGATTCACTACGTACGTCGTCAGACCTTGAAAAACGCCGAGCGTTACATCATTCCCGAGCTGAAAGAGTACGAGGACAAAGTACTCACCTCGAAAGGTAAAGCCCTGGCGCTGGAAAAACAGCTGTATGACGAGCTGTTTGACATGCTGATGCCGCACCTGGCTGACCTGCAGCTCAGCGCCAGCGCGCTGGCGGAGCTGGACGTGCTGGTGAACCTGGCAGAACGGGCTGAAACGCTGAACTATACCTGCCCGACCTTTACCGACAAGCCCGGCATTCGCATTACGGAAGGCCGTCACCCGGTCGTTGAGCAGGTGCTGAACGAACCGTTCATCGCCAACCCGCTGAGCCTCTCGCCGCAGAGAAGAATGCTGATCATTACCGGCCCGAACATGGGCGGTAAGAGTACCTATATGCGCCAGACGGCGCTGATTGCTTTGCTCGCGTATATCGGCAGCTACGTCCCGGCGCAAAAAGTGGAGATTGGCCCCATCGATCGTATCTTCACCCGCGTTGGGGCAGCGGACGATCTGGCGAGCGGTCGCTCAACCTTCATGGTCGAGATGACCGAAACGGCTAACATTCTGCATAACGCGACGGAGCACAGCCTGGTGCTGATGGATGAGGTAGGACGCGGAACCTCAACCTATGACGGCCTGTCTCTGGCCTGGGCCTGTGCTGAAAGCCTCGCGAATAAAATCAAGGCCATGACGCTGTTCGCCACCCACTACTTCGAGCTGACGCAGCTGCCGGAGAAAATGGAAGGCGTGGCTAACGTTCATCTTGATGCGCTGGAGCACGGCGACACCATCGCCTTTATGCACACGGTGCAGGATGGAGCGGCGAGCAAGAGCTATGGCCTGGCCGTTGCGGCGCTGGCAGGTGTACCAAAAGAGGTGATCAAGCGCGCTCGCCAGAAGCTGCGTGAGCTGGAAAGCCTCTCGCCGAATGCGGCGGCGACGCAGATTGATGGCACCCAGATGTCGCTGTTGGCGCCAGCTGAAGAAACGTCGCCTGCGGTGGAAGCGCTGGAGAACCTCGACCCGAATTCACTGACGCCGCGTCAGGCGCTGGAGTGGATTTATCGGTTGAAGAGTCTGGTTTAGTTTTCTGCGGTCTGTTTTGTCGGGTGGCGGCTTCGCCTTACCCGACCTACAAAACCCGTAGGCCCGGTAAGCGCAGCGCTACCGGGCTTATTTTTACAACAGCGGCGGGATCGTCGGCACCTGCGGTGCTTCATCAATATCCTTCTGCGTCATGCGGAACGCTTCCGGGTAATGCTCGCGGCTGGTACGACGCAGCGGTTCGGTATCGCGCCAGGTATAAAGACAATGCTGGCACTGATAAACGGTCCAGACCCCTTTCACCGGTGACGTCGCCATCACTTCAATATGCTCATCGGCACAACGTGGACAAATCATCTTTTCCTCCTTATTGGCGTGCTGCCAGCATCGCGGTCAGTTTTTCAGCCCAGGCTTTAGTTTCAGGCAGATCCTGTACCGGCTGGCTGTAGTGGCCACGGGTGTCCGGTGCAACAGGCGTGGTGGCATCAATAATCAGTTTGTCGGTAATGCCCGCCGGGCTGGAGCCAGGATCGAGTTCAAGCACTGACATGTTCGGCAGCTGCACCAGATCCCCTGCCGGATTGACCTTCGATGAGAGCGCCCACATCACCTGCGGGAGGTTGAACGGATCGACATCCTCATCCACCATAATCACCATCTTCACGTAGCCCAGACCGTGCGGCGTGGTCATGGCGCGTAAACCGACCGCGCGGGCAAAACCACCGTAGCGTTTTTTGGTGGAGATAATTGCCAGCAGACCGTGGGTGTACATGGCATTCACCGCCTGCACTTCCGGGAATTCCGCCTTCAGCTGCTGGTAAAGCGGCACGCAGGTGGCTGGTCCCATCAGATAGTCAATCTCGGTCCACGGCATGCCGAGGTAAAGGGATTCGAAGATCGGTTTGGTGCGGTAAGAAACTTTGTCGATACGGACCACCGTCATATTACGGCCACCGGAATAGTGTCCGGTAAACTCGCCGAACGGCCCTTCGATTTCACGTTTGCGGCCTTCAATCACCCCTTCCAGGATCACTTCAGACCCCCACGGCACGTCGAAGCCGGTCAGCGGCGCGGTGGCAATCGGGTACGGGCTTTCGCGCAGCGCGCCGGCCATTTCATACTCAGACTGATCGTATTTCAGCGGCGTGGCGCCCATCAGGGTGATGATCGGGTCGTTGCCGAGAGTAATCGCGATCGGCAGATCTTGCCCGCGCTCTTCCGCTTTGTGCAGATGGAGGGCGATATCATGCATCGGTACCGGCTGCAGGCCGAGCTTGCGCTTGCCCTTGACCTCCATGCGGTAGATCCCGACGTTCTGCTTGCCGAAATGGTCCGGGTCGAGCGGATCGCGCGAGACAACGCACGCTTTATCGAGATAAAAACCGCCGTCACCGTCGTTCAGGCGAAACAGCGGCAGGATATCGAACAGGTTAATGTCTTCACCGTCGACCGTATTTTGCGCCCAGGCCGGGTTAGCGCGGCGCTCCGGCGTAACGGGGAATTTATCCCAGCGGCGAATAAACTCGTCGATCTGTTTTTTTACCGGGGTATTCGCTGGCAGCCCCATCGATATGGCGTGGTTTTGCCACGAGCCGATGGTGTTCATCACCACGCGGGCATCGGTAAAGCCACGAATATTGTCGAACCACAGCGCGGGCGCGCCGTCGCCAATACGGCCTGTGGCGTTGGCTGCCGCCGCCAGATCCGGCTCCGCATTCACCTCTTCCTCAATTTTCAGCAGTTGCCCTTGCTCATCGAGCGCCTGCAGGAAGCTTCTCAAATCATCAAATGCCATCTTTGTTCTCCTGTGAAAAATGTTTCGCCTCCCGCAACCCGTTCCATCGGCGCGCCTTTTTGTGCTCCAGACCAAACTGGTCGAGCACACGGGTGACGATATGCTGGGTGATGTCATCGGCGGTTTGCGGGTGGTTGTAATACGCAGGCATGGGCGGCACCATCGCCACGCCCATGCGGGAAAGCGCCAGCATGTTCTCCAGATGAATGGTGCTGAGCGGCGTTTCGCGGGGAACGAGCACCAGCTTGCGCCCCTCTTTCAGCACCACATCTGCCGCACGGCCCACCAGCCCTTCGGCGTAGCCCGCGCGGATCCCCGCCAGCGTTTTCATGCTGCAGGGAATGACGATCATGCCGTCGGTGCGAAACGAGCCGGAGGAGATGGTGGCGGCCTGGTCAGCCGGGCTGTGAACAACGTCAGCCAGCGCAGCAACGTCCTGCACGCTGTAAGGCGTTTCCAGCTCAATGGTTGTTTTTGCCCACTTCGACATGACCAGATGGGTCTCTACCTCCGGCATTTCCCTCAGCGCCAGCAGCAGCGCCACGCCCAGCGGAGCCCCCGTTGCTCCTGTCATTCCCACGATCAATCTCATTCATCACCTCAATTAATTTGTTCGTGTACGAACATTTATAGATAAACTACTCCCGGATCGCTCTACTGACAAGATCGTTCGCACACGATCACATTAATTGCTAAAAAATCCCGCGTTATCATCCCGGGCTTTAGCGGCTATCATAGGGGGTGATTTTTTCGGTCGGAGTGTTCATGGAACTAAGACAAGAGGCGTTCCACCTGTTACGTCAGCTTTTTCAACAGCATACCGCTAAGTGGCAACATTCCCTGCCGGAACTGACCAAGCCGCAGTATGCGGTTATGCGCTCCATTGCCGAGCACCCGGGCATTGAGCAGGTGGCATTGACCGAAGTGGCGGTCAGCACGAAGGCGACGCTGGCGGAGATGCTCAGCCGAATGGAGGCGCGCGGGCTGGTCAAACGCGAGCACGATCCCGCAGATAAGCGCCGCCGGTTTGTCTTCCTGACGCCGGAAGGCGAAGCCCTGCTTGCAGACTGCCAGCCGGTCGGCAACGAGGTGGATGAGGCGTTTTTAGGGCGTCTTAATAAGGCCGAACGGGAGCAGTTCTCTGCGCTCATCAAAAAGATGATGCACGATTAATTCACCCTGGCGCGCATAAAATCAATAAAGGTGCGCACTTTCGCAGGCACGTGCCGGGCATCCGGATAAACCGCGTGGATGCCCTGCCGCGCGAAGGTATATTCCGGTAAAACCGGGACCAGTTTTCCCGCATCAAGCGCATCGCGCACCAGCCATTCCGGCAGTAACGCCACGCCACTTCCCGCAAGCGCAAAAGCCATAAGCGCCTGCGCGCTGTCGGCAAACAGGCGCGGCGCTTTTTTTATCTCAAGCATTTCAGACGCACCGCTGGCATCTTTTACCTGCCAGCGCAGCGGCGACGCTAAGCGCTCGTGAATAATCCAGTCGGCTTGCGCCAGCTGCGCAAGCGATTCAACCGGATGATTCATCCGCCATTCCGGCGTCGCGATGGGCAGGATGGAAAAATGTGAAATCAATGCGGCGTGGTAGCGCGAGTCGGTAAGCGTTCCCAACCGAATAGCCACGTCAAAGCGCTCTGAGATCAGGTCGGCATGGAGTGAAGACGAAACATGACGCACGCGAAGCTCCGGGTGCAGCTGGCTAAACCTTGCCAGCAACGGTACCACGACCCGCGAACCATACTCAGGCGTGGTGGTGATCCGCAATTCCCCCGTGAGTCCTGCATGATTCGCGCGAACATCATCCTGCAGCCGTTCTGCGTCCTTCAGAAGCGCCACGCTGCGCTGATGAAAAAGCGCTCCCGCCTCGGTTAACGTCAGTCGGCGGGTGGAGCGCAGCAGCAGCGTCACCCCCAGCTCGGCTTCGAGCTGGCGAATATTGAAGCTGACCACGGCTTTTGTCAGGCCCAGCGCATCGGCTGCGGCAGTGAAGCTGCCGGTATCGGCCACCGCAACAAACATCTGCGTCCGCTGTAGGTTAATCATCATTACGCCTTTTACCGTCAAAATTTTTTTGACATTATATCGCGCTTTGTCAGGTTTATCCGTGCTTCCGGGGTCGATACGATACGCCACCTCACGGGAGGATCCACCATGACGTATCGCAGCAAAGTCGCCGCTGTCTATCTGCTGGGCTTTTTTCTTGATTTGATCAACATGTTTATTGCCAGCGTCGCTTTTCCGGCTATGGCGCAAGCTCTTAACGCCACGCCTTCAGCGCTTGCCTGGGTCAGTAACGGGTACATTGCCGGCCTGACGCTAGCGATCCCGTTCAGCAGCATGCTCACGCGCCGTTTCGGACCAAAACGGGTCATCCTGATCTCGCTTTTTATGTTCAGCGCGGCTTCTGCTGCGGCAGGCTTGTCTGCAACGCTGGAAAGTCTGATCGCCTGGCGCGTGCTGCAGGGCGTGGGCGGTGGCTTACTGATCCCCGTCGGACAGGCGCTGACCTGGCAACTGTTTCAGCCTCACGAGCGAGCCAGACTCTCCTCGGCGGTCATGCTGGTCGCGCTGCTTGCTCCCGCCTGCTCCCCCGCTATTGGGGGCCTGCTGGTGCAGATGCTAAGCTGGCGGTGGATATTTTTCGCGACGCTTCCGGTGGCCATCGTGACCTTTGTGTTGGCCTGCCTGTGGCTTAAACATGAAATACCCGCGATGAAAGCGGCCAGGCTGCTCAACCTGCGGTTGCTCGCGGACCCGCTTTTGCGTTTTGCCATGCTTGTCTATGTATGCGTTCCTGGCGTATTTATCGGGGTGAACGTTACGGGCATGTTTTATCTTCAGCACGAGGCGAACATGAGTCCAGCCGCAACTGGTATGCTCATGCTGCCGTGGTCCGTGGCATCGTTTATCGCCATCACGGCGACGGGACGCTATTTTAACCGTATCGGCCCACAGCCGCTGATTGTTATCGGCTGCCTGCTGCAGGCGACGGGCATTCTGCTTTTGCTTAACGTCAGTTCGGCCACGCTGCTACCTGTCGTTGCGTTTACCCTGATGGGCGCGGGGGGCAGCCTGTGCAGCAGTACCGCTCAGAGCAGCGCTTTTCTGACAACGCGCCGGGAAGAGATGCCGGATGCCAGCGCGCTGTGGAATCTCAATCGTCAGTTGAGCTTTTTTGCCGGAGCCCTGCTGCTGGCAGAGGTGCTGAGTCTGGCGCAGAGTTATCTGGCGCCGCTTGCCGCATGGCACGGAATGTTTCTTTTTGCCGCAGGCATGACCCTATTGCCTGTACTGTACGTTTTCCGACTTAACAATACGCAGGTGCTCGCCCAGCTGCGACAGGAGAATTCATGACGCCTTTTGAACACGACATTATCGATCTCCACATTGCGCTTGAAAACTGGTTAGGCAAAGGCGAAGGCGACTTCGACGCCCTGCTCGCCCGTTTCCAGCCAGATTTTCTGATGATCCCACCGGGTGGCGTTCATATCGACTATCACGGCCTTGTGGACTTTCTGCACAGTCAGCGAGGTAGCCGCCCCGGACTGAAGATCGTCATTGACGAATTATCCACGATCGAGCGCTGGGATCGTGGCGCGGTACTGCACTACCGGGAGACGCAAACCCGGCCGGACCAGCCCGTCAACGTGCGCTGGTCAACCGCGGTGCTTAATCAGGAAGGCGGCGGGATTACATGGCGTCTGCTGCACGAAACGGCCAGGCCGTAGCACAAAAGAAAAAGGCCCGTCTCACGACGGGCCTTTTTTGACGAAAGGATGCTTATTCGCGGAAAAGCGCTTCGATATTCAGACCTTGCCCCTGCAGGATTTCACGCAGGCGGCGCAGACCTTCTACCTGAATCTGACGAACACGTTCACGGGTCAGGCCAATTTCGCGGCCGACGTCTTCCAGTGTCGCAGCTTCATACCCCAGTAAACCGAAACGACGTGCCAGCACTTCACGCTGTTTGGCGTTCAGTTCGAACAGCCATTTGACGATGCTCTGCTTCATGTCATCGTCCTGCGTGGTGTCTTCCGGGCCGTTGTCTTTTTCATCGGCCAGGATGTCCAGCAGCGCTTTTTCGGAGTCGCCACCCAGCGGGGTGTCAACCGAGGTAATGCGCTCGTTGAGACGCAGCATACGGCTTACGTCATCAACCGGTTTGTCGAGTTGTTCGGCAATTTCTTCTGCGCTTGGCTCGTGGTCCAGTTTATGGGACAACTCGCGCGCGGTACGCAGATAGACGTTCAACTCTTTGACGATGTGGATCGGCAGTCGGATCGTACGGGTCTGGTTCATAATAGCCCGTTCGATGGTCTGACGAATCCACCAGGTCGCGTAGGTTGAGAAACGGAACCCGCGTTCCGGGTCAAACTTCTCAACTGCGCGGATGAGACCTAAGTTGCCCTCTTCAATCAGATCCAGCAGAGCCAGACCACGATTGCCGTAACGGCGGGCAATTTTCACGACCAGTCGCAGGTTACTTTCGATCATGCGACGACGCGAGGCAACATCACCACGCAAAGCACGACGTGCGAAATAGACTTCTTCTTCGGCCGTTAGCAGTGGAGAGTAACCAATCTCCCCAAGGTAAAGCTGAGTCGCGTCCAGTACACGCTGTGTGGCGCCCTGCGATAACAGCTCTTCTTCAGCCAAATCGTTATCACTGGGTTCCTCTTCTACTAAGGCTTTTTCGTCAAAAGCCTCTGCTCCGTTCTCATCAAATTCCGCGTCTTCATTTAAATCATGAACTTTCAGCGTATTCTGACTCATAAGGTGGCTCCTACCCGTGATCCCTGAACGAGACACCCTGGCTGGCATGCCCCGTCAATTTATCGCTGCGGCAAGTACTGCAGCGGGTTTACGGATTTCCCCTTGTAACGAATTTCAAAATGCAAGCGTGTAGAACTGGTTCCGGTGCTACCCATGGTAGCGATTTTTTGCCCCGCCTTAACTTCTTGTTGTTCCCGGACCAGCATTGTGTCGTTATGGGCGTAGGCACTCAGGTAATCATCGTTATGTTTGATGATAATCAGATTACCGTAACCGCGCAGCGCATTACCGGCATACACAACGCGTCCGTCTGCGGTCGCGATGATAGCCTGTCCTTTACTGCCTGCGATATCGATCCCTTTGTTCCCACCCTCAGAGGTTGCGAAGTTCTCGATAATCTTGCCGTCGGTTGGCCAGCGCCATGCGGTGATGGACGAACTGGCATTCTGACTGCTTGCAGTCGGTTCAGTAGAGCTAACCACAGGTGCCGTGGTCGGTGCTGTGACAACAGTCGCAGTCCCTTTATTATTCGGCAACATTTTGTTAGCAGTCTGATCACCTGAATCCTCAGAATACGTAATTACAGGTTGTGAAGCAACCACCGTGGTGGATTTTTGTGCAGGCTTAACGCTGTTATTTTGAGCCGTCACATCGGCCGCTGAAACCGTATTGCCAGGCGTCAGTGGCGTACCCGTTGCGTTGCCCACCTGGAGTGTTTGGCCAACTTCCAGAGCATACGGGGCCTGGACGTTATTGCGCTGCGCGAGGTCACGGAAATCGTTCCCGGTGATCCAGGCAATGTAGAACAGCGTATCGCCGCGCTTCACGGTATAGGTGCTGCCGCCGGTATAGCTGCCTTTCGGAATGTTCCCATACTGGCGGTTATAGACTATGCGGCCATTTTGGGTCTGAACAGGCTGTTCAACTGGCTGAATCTGCGTTGGCTGTGTAACAGGATGTTGCACAGGCTGAATTTGTGGTGTTTGCTGCGGCGCAGCAGTACCCATTTTAGGCGGAGGCGTGATCAACATTCCGCTGGACGTGTTACCGGAGCCGCTGTTTCCCCCGACGGAACTGACGGGCGCAGGCGCGTTGTTGGAACTTGTACAGCCTGCCAGCCAGAGCGAAACCAGTGATAATGCCGCAACACGGCTGATGGTGAATTTAGGGCTTCCCGCGCTCATTTATCCCCCAGGAATGTGTTAACTACCAGTGACTTAAAATTTACCGTGATGACACGAATCTTTCGCGCCACACCATACGCTGAATTTGCCTTAATAACCCTGGATAAATCCGAGTCTCAGGCCAACTCCCCCTTTACCAGAGGCACAAAGCGCACGGCTTCCACGGTGTCGATAATATACTCGCCGCCGCGCAGACGAACGCGCTTCAATAGCTGCTGCTCGTCCCCGACGGGCAGAACAAGAATGCCCCCCTCATCCAGCTGCGACAAGAGCGCAGCGGGAATTTCAGGCGGAGCCGCCGTCACGATGATAGCGTCAAACGGGGCGCGAGCCTGCCAACCCTGCCATCCATCACCGTGTCGTGTCGAAACATTATGTAAATCAAGTTGTTTCAGGCGACGACGCGCCTGCCATTGCAAACCTTTGATCCGTTCTACGGAACAGACATGGTGTACCAGATGCGCCAGGATGGCGGTCTGATACCCCGACCCGGTGCCAATCTCCAGCACGCGTGAGTCGGGCGTGAGCTCCAGCAGCTCCGTCATCCGCGCCACCATATAAGGCTGCGAAATCGTCTGGCCTTGCCCGATGGGCAGCGCTACGTTTTCCCACGCTTTGTGTTCAAACGCCTCGTCTACAAATTTCTCACGCGGGACCTGAGCGAGCGCTTCAAGCACGTGCTCGTCGCGGATCCCCTGTGCGCGAAGTTGTTCCAGAAGAGTTTGTACACGTTTGCTTACCATTGCGCGTTCACTCCTGCGCGATCCAGCCAGCCCGACACCACATCATGCGCGCTATAAGCGGTTAAATCTACGTGCAGCGGAGTGACCGAGACATAGCCATCATCCACGGCGGCAAAGTCGGTGTCCGGACCCGCATCGCACTTATCGCCGGGAGGCCCGATCCAATACAGCGTGTTGCCGCGAGGATCCTGCTGCGGGATCACCTGATCGGCCGGATGCCGGCTTCCGCAGCGCGTAACGCGAATGCCCTTAATTTCATTAAGAGGAAGATCCGGCACGTTGATATTGAGAATGCGCCCGGTACGCAGCGGCTCGCGGCCGAGCGCCCGCAGGATCGAGCAGGTCACCGCGGCGGCGGTATCGTAGTGCGTGTGGCCGTTTAACGAGACCGCCAGCGCCGGGAACCCCAGATGGCGCCCTTCCATTGCCGCCGCTACCGTTCCGGAGTAAATCACGTCATCGCCGAGGTTCGGCCCGGCGTTAATGCCGGAGACGACGATATCCGGACGCGGGCGCATCAGCGCGTTCACGCCCAGAAACACGCAGTCCGTCGGCGTGCCCATCTGCACGGCAATATCGCCATTTTCAAAGGTAAAGGTGCGAAGCGACGACTCCAGCGTCAGTGAGTTAGACGCTCCACTGCGGTTACGATCGGGGGCCACAACCTGCACATCCGCAAATTCACGGAGGTGCTTCGCCAGGGTCTGAATGCCCGGCGCGTGGATCCCGTCATCGTTACTCAGCAATATTCGCATAATCACCCGAGGTGTTGATTAGTTCCCTGACAACACTGGTGGCAAAGCTACCTGCCGGCAGCCAGAAGCGTAACTCGACGGTCACGTCATCCCACCAGTTCCAGCTTAACTGCTGCGGATAGAGCAGCATCGCGCGGCGCGCTGCTTCGACTTTTTCCCGCACCAGCAAGGATTGTAATTCCGGCGCATCCGCCACGGCGGAGTGCTCAGCGCTCAACGCGTCGCCCTGGGTGCCCCAGTCGCCTGAGCCCGGCAAAGCTGCGGTAATCATCAGCGCTTTGGCATCCACGCGCGACTGCACATCGGCCATTTCTTCGGCCGTTGCCACAAACCAGCTTCCGCGTCCCGCTAATTGTAGCGCATCGCCAACAACAACTTGATTCGCGTCCGGTTTTTTCAGCCTTTCGCTCACAATCTGATTAAACAACGCGCTGCGGGCCGCCGACAACCAAAAACTGCGTTTATTCCTGTCGCGCACCGGCACATCGCTTTGCGCCCAGCGCAGCGCGCCCTGCAGGTTGCTGCCGCCAATGCCAAAGCGCTGCGCGCCAAAGTAGTTCGGAACGCCGCGTTCATTGATGGCATTCAGGCGCTTTTCAACGTCTTCACGGTTAGTCACTTCGCGCAGCACCAGCGTAAACGCGTTGCCTTTCAACGCCCCCAGGCGCAGCTTGCGCTTGTGGCGGGCGTACTCCAGCACCTTACAGCCTTCAAGCTCAAATTTGCTTAAATCAGGCATCGCATTGCCGGGCACGCGGGCGCAGAGCCACTGCTCGGTGACAGCGTGTTTATCTTTCTGCCCGGCAAAGCTCACTTCCCGGGCGTGAATTTTGAGGAATTTTGCCAGCGCGTCGGCCACAAAGCGGGTGTTGCAGCCGTTTTTCAGAATACGCACCAGGATATGTTCGCCTTCGCCATCGGGTTCAAAGCCCAGATCCTCAACCACGAGGAAATCTTCCGGGCTGGCTTTCAGCACCCCGTTCCCCTGCGGCTTACCGTGCAGGTATGTCAGGTTATCGAAGTCCGTCATTTTGCCGCCTTCACCAGCAGCGCCACGGCTTCACAGGCAATCCCTTCGCCACGACCGGTAAAGCCCAGCTTCTCCGTGGTGGTGGCTTTGACGTTGACGTCGTCCATATGGCAGCCCAGATCTTCAGCGATAAATACGCGCATCTGCGGAATGTGCGGCAGCATTTTCGGGGCCTGGGCAATAATCGTCACGTCGACGTTGCCGAGTGTGTAACCTTTCGCCTGAATACGGCGCCACGCTTCGCGCAGCAGTTCGCGGCTGTCCGCCCCTTTAAAGGCCGGGTCGGTGTCCGGGAACAGCTTGCCGATATCACCCAGCGCGGCAGCGCCGAGCAGCGCGTCGGTTAGCGCATGCAGCGCCACGTCGCCATCAGAATGCGCCAGCAGCCCTTTTTCGTAAGGAATACGTACGCCGCCAATGATAATTGGGCCTTCTCCGCCAAAGGCGTGTACATCAAAACCGTGTCCAATTCGCATTATGCCTTCTCCTGATGGGTCGAACGGGTAAGATAAAATTCCGCGAGCTGTAAATCTTCCGGGCGCGTCACTTTTATATTATCAGCGCGCCCTTCAACAAGCGTGGGGTGAAAACCGCAATACTCCAGCGCGGAGGCTTCGTCCGTGATGGTCGCGCCTTCATTAAGGGCACGCGTTAAGCAGTCGTGGAGCAGTTCGCGGGGGAAAAATTGCGGCGTCAGCGCGTGCCATAAGTCGACGCGCTCAACGGTGTGGGCGATGGCACGCTTGCCCGGCTCGGCACGCTTCATGGTGTCGCGCACCGGCGCGGCCAGAATGCCGCCCACTTTACTGGTTTCGCTCAGCGCCAGCAGGCGTGCCAGGTCGTCCTGATGCAGGCACGGACGTGCCGCGTCATGGACCAGCACCCACTGGGCGCTTCCGGCAGCCTGAATGCCCGCCAGCACGGAATCGGCGCGCTCGGCGCCGCCATCAACTACGGTAATCTGTGGGTGGTTTGCCAGCGGCAGCTGCGCAAAGCGGGCATCGCCGGGACTGATGGCGATGACCACGTGCGTCACCCGCGGGTGCGCCAGCAGCGCCGCCACGGCGTGCTCAAGGATCGTTTTATCGCCAATTGAGAGGTACTGCTTGGGACATTCTGTCTGCATGCGCCGGCCAAAACCTGCGGCCGGCACCACGGCACATACGTCCGAAAAAGTTGCTGCCATGTCGTAATCCTGGGCCTGATTATCGATTGTTTTGTGCTGAGCCCTGATTGCGTTTAGACGCATCCGGAACCAGACGATAAAAGGTTTCGCCCGGCTTAGTCATACTGAGTTCATTGCGTGCGCGCTCCTCAATCGCCTCCTGGCCGCCATTGAGGTCATCAATTTCAGCAAAGAGTTGATCGTTACGCGCCTTAAGTTTGGCATTTGTTGCCTGCTGAGCCGCGACGTCATCGCTCACCCGGCTGTAGTCGTGCAGCCCGTTCTTACCGAACCACAACGAATATTGCAGCCAGACCAGCAAAGCCAGCAACAGCAGCGTTAGTTTACCCATCCTGCCCCCTGAAAAAACGGCATCATCATCCCATAACTTTCCGTTCGACTCTACTGCGGGGTTTTAATTATGTCGCAAGTTAGCCCATCAGCCATAAAAACAGCAGGCCAAAGATGACGACAACGGTGGCAATCGTGATAACCGTACTGTACAGGAGCTTGCCGTTGAAAAGGGAGTGCAGCGCAACCCCGACAACGACCGCAACGGGCATCAGCGCCAGGAAGAAGGGCCAGGTGTAGAGAAAGAAGAAAAGGGTGTTACCACCGTAGATCAAAAACGGGATACCCAGCGCCAGTAACCACGACGCAAAGCCGACTATCGCCCCAGGGAAGGACCAGGTCGTCTCATTGTCGGTGGTTAACGGTTCCGACCCGGTGGTGATAATGTAGTTTTCACTGTTGCGCATAGCTAATCCTGTGACCGTGACTCATCGTTCGGGAAGACAGCTCCCGAACGATACCGCCTCAGGATCTGATAATATCGTCCCGTCTGAGCAGGTCTAATAATTGGCTTACTAAATTTGTTACCAATTGTTGACCTTCCAGGTGAATCTCAGGCGATTCAGGCGCTTCGTAAACCGAGTCAATTCCGGTGAAGTTTCGCAGCTCGCCGGCACGCGCTTTTTTGTACAGCCCTTTCGGATCGCGCGCTTCGCAGATCTCCAGCGGCGTATCGACAAACACTTCGATAAAGCGATCCTGACCCACGCGCTCGCGCACCATCTGGCGCTCGGCGCGGTGCGGCGAGATAAACGCCGTCAGCACCACCAGCCCGGCGTCTGCCATCAGGCTGGCGACTTCACCTACCCGGCGAATGTTCTCTTTGCGGTCGTCGTCGCTGAACCCCAAATCGCTGCACAGGCCGTGACGCACGTTGTCGCCATCCAGCAGGTAGGTACTTACTCCCTGCTGATGCAGCGCCTCTTCCAGCGCGCCCGCCACCGTGGATTTACCGGAGCCAGACAGCCCGGTAAACCACAGCACCACCCCACGGTGGCCGTGAAGCTGTTCGCGCTGGGCGACGGTGACCGGATGAGGATGCCAGACGACGTTCTCATCATGGGCGGCCATTACTTGCCTCCCAGCAGATCGCGGGCGCCCCAGTGCGGGAAGTGCTTACGCACCAGCGCGTTCAGCTCCAGCTCAAACGCGCTGAACTCAGAGGTCACGCTCACCTGCGCGTTAGGCTCGCGCACCATGCCAGCACCGACGGTAACGTTGGTCAGGCGGTCAATAAAGATCAGCCCGCCCGTCACCGGGTTCTGCTGATACGGATCCAGCACCAGCGGCTCGTCGAAGGTCAGATCCACCAGGCCAATACCATTCAGCGGCAGCTCGCTCACGTCACGGTGGGTCAGGTTGTTGATGTCCACCTGGAACTGAATGCCGTCCACGCGGGCGCGGGTTTTCTTGCCAGCAATTTTGATGTCGTAGCTCTGGCCTGCGGTCAGCGGCTGTTCGGCCATCCACACCACGTCCACGGACGCGCCCTGCACCGCCGCCAGCGTCTCCTGCGCGTCGACCAGCAGGTCACCGCGGCTGATATCAATTTCGTCTTTCAGCACCAGCGTGACCGCTTCCCCTGCCCCGGCTTCCTGCAGGTCGCCGTCGAACGTCACGATGCGAGCGATTGCCGACTCCACGCCGGATGGCAGCACCTTCACGCGCTGCCCCACCTTCACGGAACCGGAAGCAATAGTGCCGGAGAAGCCGCGGAAATCGAGGTTTGGACGGTTCACGTACTGCACCGGGAAGCGCATTGGCTGAGTGTCGACCACGCGATGAATTTCAACGGTTTCGAGCACTTCCAGCAGCGTCGGGCCGCTGTACCACGGCATGTTTGCGCTCTGGGAGGCGACGTTATCCCCTTCCAGCGCCGAGAGCGGCACAAAGCGAATATCCAGGTTGCCCGGCAGCTGTTCGGCAAAGGTCAGGTAGCTCTGGCGGATCTCCTCGAATTTTTCTTCGCTGAAGTTCACCAGATCCATCTTGTTGACCGCCACCACCAGGTGCTTGATCCCCAGCAAAGTGGAGATAAAGCTGTGGCGACGGGTTTGATCCAGCACGCCTTTACGGGCGTCCATCAGCAGGATCGCCAGATCGCAGGTGGATGCGCCGGTCGCCATATTGCGGGTGTACTGCTCGTGGCCCGGGGTGTCGGCAATAATAAACTTGCGCTTCTCGGTGGAGAAATAGCGGTAGGCCACGTCAATAGTGATGCCCTGCTCGCGCTCCGCCTGCAGGCCGTCCACCAGCAGCGCCAGGTCAAGTTTTTCGCCCTGGGTGCCGTGACGCTTGCTGTCGTTATGCAGGGAAGAGAGCTGATCTTCATAAATCTGGCGCGTGTCGTGCAGCAGGCGGCCAATCAGGGTACTTTTCCCGTCATCCACGCTGCCGCAGGTCAGAAAGCGCAGCAGGCTTTTATGTTGTTGGGCGTGCAGATACGCTTCCACGCCGCCTTCGTTGGCAATTTGTTGAGCAATAGTGGTGTTCATGGCGGCTCCTTAGAAATAACCCTGACGTTTCTTCAGCTCCATGGAGCCGGCCTGGTCGCGGTCAATCACGCGCCCCTGTCGCTCGCTGGTGGTGGACACCAGCATCTCTTCGATGATCTCCGGCAGCGTCTGCGCGTTCGATTCCACCGCGCCGGTCAGCGGCCAGCAGCCGAGGGTACGGAAACGGACCATCTGTTTTTTGATCACTTCACCCGGCTGCAGGTCGATACGATCGTCGTCAATCATCATCAGCATGCCGTCGCGCTCCAGCACCGGGCGCTCGGCGGCCAGGTACAGCGGAACAATCTCGATGTTTTCCAGATAGATGTACTGCCAGATATCCAGCTCGGTCCAGTTAGAGAGCGGGAAGACACGAATGCTTTCGCCCTTGTTGATCTGGCCGTTGTAGTTATGCCACAGCTCCGGGCGCTGGTTTTTCGGATCCCAGCGATGGAAGCGGTCGCGGAAGGAGTAGATACGCTCTTTGGCGCGGGATTTTTCTTCGTCACGCCGCGCGCCGCCGAAGGCCGCGTCAAAACCGTACTTGTTCAGCGCCTGCTTCAGCCCTTCGGTTTTCATGATGTCGGTATGCTTGGCGCTGCCGTGGACGAACGGGTTAATGCCCATCGCCACCCCTTCCGGATTTTTGTGCACCAGCAGCTCGCAGCCGTAGGCTTTGGCGGTACGGTCGCGGAATTCGTACATTTCGCGGAATTTCCAGCCGGTATCCACGTGCAGCAGCGGGAACGGCAGCGTGCCCGGATAAAACGCTTTACGCGCCAGGTGCAGCATGACGCTGGAATCTTTACCGATGGAGTACATCATCACCGGGTTAGAGAACTCGGCGGCCACTTCGCGGATAATATGGATACTTTCCGCTTCGAGCTGCCGCAGGTGAGTAAGTCGTTTTTGGTCCATAACCGTTCCTTAAGCCAAATTTACAACAGAAGAACCAAAGCCTTCTGTATCGGTTGTGTGTTGGAACCAGGCGAGGGTGCTGTGCAGTTGCACCACCTCTCCCACCACGATCAGGGCAGGCATCGGGGCGTCTTTCGCCAGGGTTGCAAGGTCTTGTAATGTGCCGATAGCGACATGCTGATCGACACGCGTACCGCGAGAAATGACGGCAACGGGCGTCGTCGCCTCGCGACCGTGCTGAATAAGCTGTTCGCTGATGTCCGCAGCCTTCATCGTGCCCATGTATATCGCCAGCGTTTGTCGGCTCTGGGCGAGGTGCGACCAGTCGAACGGCGTGCTGTCGGCCTTGTAGTGCCCGGTCACAAAAGTGACGCTCTGGGCGTAATCGCGATGGGTCAGCGGAATGCCGGCGTAGGCCGTCACGGCTGACGCCGCCGTGATGCCGGGCACCACCTGGAACGGTACACCCGCCTCAGCTGCCGCCTGCAGTTCTTCACCGCCGCGACCGAAAATGAACGGGTCGCCCCCTTTCAGGCGCACCACGGTTTTGCCCGCTTTCGCGGCGGCAATCAGCATCTGGTTGGTATCGTGCTGCGGCACGGAGTGTTCCCCCGCCCGTTTGCCGACGCAGATTTGCTCCGCATCGCGACGGATCAGCTCGCGCACGCCATCGGTGACCAGGTGGTCGTAGAACACCACGTCCGCATCCTGCAAAACCTGCAGGCCGCGCAGCGTCAGCAAACCGGCATCCCCCGGCCCGGCTCCCACCAGAATAATTTCCCCGCCCGTACTGCCGGGGTTATCCAGTTCGTCTTCGAGAATTTTCTGCGCCGCCGTCTCATTGCCCGCCTGCATCAGGCTGGCAAAGCGGCCGCGAAATACGCGCTCCCAGAAGCGACGGCGTTCCGTCACGCTGGTCAGGCGGTTTTTTAAATGGTTGCGCCAGTAGCTGGCTTTCTCCGCCATGCGCCCGAGGCTGGTCGGCAGCAGCGCTTCGATCTTTTCCCGCAGCACGCGCGCCAGCACCGGCGCGGTGCCGCCGGAGGAGATCGCCACCAGCAGCGGCGAGCGGTCAACGATCGACGGGAAGATAAACGAGCATAAAGGCTGGTCGTCCACCACGTTCACCAGACGGTAACGGGCCTGGGCCGCGTCGGAGACCCGCCGGTTAAGTTCCCGATTTTCAGTCGCCGCAATCACCAGCACCACGCTGTCGATCTGTGACTCGTCGAAATCCGCCTCTTCAACAACCCGCACCTGTGCCCCTGCGCGCTGCAAAAACGCGATTTTGCGATCGGCAATTTCTCCCGTGCCGACAACCAGTACCGGTCGGTCTTTTAAGGCGGCAAAAAGGGGCAGATAGTCCACAGGCAACAACTCACTAACAACGAGGAATAGAGGGACTATAGGGGGCGGCTTAGATCGAATGAAATTACGAATTGGAATGAGTAGTTACTCAATGGAATAACGCCGTGAAAAAGCAAATACCAAAAAATGCTTAACACGCGAAATTTCGGGCATTTAAGAGCAATTCAAATTGTGTATGGACGATCACAGTTTCATACTATGCACGTTATTATTTTGCTCTGTTTTTAAGGACTCACTATGTTTTCCGCAACGCGCCACCGTATTGCTGCCCTGGCGCTCGGCGTTTGCTTTATCCTTCCGGCTCAGGCAAAAAATCAACCTTATGGTGAAATCGCCACTATGCAGGCGCGACATATTGCGACGGTTTTCCCTGGCCGCATGACCGGTTCACCCGCGGAGATGCTCTCCGCCGACTATATTCGCCAGCAGTTTGCACAGATGGGCTACCAGAGTGACATACGCTCGTTTCACAGCCGCTACATCTATACCTCACGCAATAAAACGCAAAACTGGCATAACGTGACCGGCAGCACGGTGATTGCGGCGCATGAGGGGAAAGCGGCTGAGCAGATTATTATCATGGCGCACCTGGATACCTATGCGCCAATGAGCGACGCCGATATTGATAATAACCTCGGGGGACTGACGCTGCAGGGCATGGACGATAACGCAGCGGGTCTCGGCGTGATGCTTGAACTGGCTGAACGCCTTAAAAATATTCCGACGAAATACGGTATTCGCTTTGTGGCGACCAGCGGCGAAGAAGAAGGAAAACTCGGCGCTGAGAATCTCCTTAAACGGATGAGCGCTGAGGAGAAGAAAAATACGCTGCTGGTGATTAACCTCGATAACCTGATCGTGGGCGATAAGCTCTATTTTAATAGTGGACAGAGCACGCCGAGCAGCGTGCGTAAACTCACCCGCGACCGCGCGCTGGCGCTTGCCCGTAGGCATGGCGTCTATGCCGCAACAAACCCAGGCGGTAACCCGGATTATCCAAAAGGCACTGGCTGTTGTAACGACGGGGAAGTGTTTGATAAGGCAGGCATTCCGGTGTTGTACGTCGAGGCGACGAACTGGGCGCTGGGCAAAAAGGATGGCTATCAGCAGCGCGCTAAATCGAAAGCGTTCCCGGACGGGACCAGTTGGCATGATGTGCGGCTGGATAATCAGCAGCACATTGATAAAACGCTGCCGCAGCGGATTGAGCACCGCAGCCGGGATGTCGTGAAAGTGATGCTGCCGCTGGTGAAGGAGCTGGCGAAAGCGGGCAAAGCCTGATGTCGTTAAGCCCGGTAAGCGCAGCGCCACCGGGCGAAAAAACATTACCCTTCGTGCAGCCCGCACTCGCGCTTCAGCCCGAAGAATCGCGTCTCTTCTTCCGCCATTCCCGGTTCCCATTTGCGCGTGGTGTGGGTGTCGCCCACGGACAGGTAGCCCTGGTCCCACAGCGGATGGTACTTGAGTCCGTGTTTTTGCAGGTACTGATACACCGTGCGGTTATCCCAGTCGATAATCGGTAGCACTTTGAATACGCCGCGCTGTACCGCCAGTACCGGTAAGGTTGCGCGGCTCCCGGACTGCTCGCGGCGCAGGCCGGCAAACCACGTTTGGGCGTTCAGCTCTTTCAGCGCCCGGTTCATCGGCTCAACTTTGTTGATCTCATTGTATTTCTCAATGCCCTCAACGCCCTGCTCCCACAGCTTGCCGTAGCGCGCCTCCTGCCAGGCCGCGCTTTCCGTTGCGCGGTAGACTTTAAGGTTCAGCCTGAGCTTGTCCGTCAGCTCGTCGATAAACTGGTAGGTTTCCGGGAACAGGTAGCCGGTATCGGTGAGGATCACCGGTATGTCCGGACGGATCTGATTCACCAGATGCAGGCTCACAGCCGCCTGAATACCAAAGCTCGACGAGAGCACATACTCTCCCGGCAGGTTTTCCAGCGCCCACGCCACGCGCCCTTCGGCGTCCAGCTTTTCAAGGTGAGCGTTAGTTTCTGCCAGGGCCAGAATGTGTTCGACTTTTGGCAGGTCATTAAGGGCGTTTAGATCGAGTACGGACATAATTACCTCTCGTGGTTACTCCCAGAAATCCCTGGCGGGATCGAGCACCGGGCGAATGATGCCCGCACGCACCGTAAAGTCGCCGAAGCCTTCACCCGCTTCGCGCTCTTTCGCCCAGCGCCCGACAAGCTCGTCGATGGAATCAAGAATTTCCGGCTCGGTGATGTTCTCGCGGAACATACGTGGAATACGCGTGCCGATACGGTTACCGCCCAGGTGCAGGTTGTAGCGACCCGGCGCTTTCCCCACCAGCCCCAGCTCGGCCAGCATCGCGCGACCGCAGCCGTTCGGGCAGCCCGTCACGCGCATAACAATATGCTCGTCCGGAATGCCGTGTTTTTCCAGAATCGCTTCCACTTTGTCGGTGAATGACGGCAGGAAACGCTCGGCTTCGGCCATCGCCAGCGGACAGGTCGGGAACGACACGCAGGCCATCGAGTTTTCACGCTGTGGCTTCACCGCATTCATCAACCCATGCTCGCGCGCCAGTTCCTCAATTTTCGCCTTTTCGCTTTCCGGCACGCTGGCGACGATCAGGTTCTGGTTAGCGGTGATACGGAACTCGCCTTTGTGGATCTTCGCGATTTCCAGCAGACCGGTTTTCAGCGGGCGGCCCGGATAATCCAGAATACGGCCATTTTCAATGAACAGCGTCAGGTGCCAGTTATTGTCGATGCCTTTCACCCAGCCGATGCGATCGCCGCGACCGGTGAATTCGTAAGGGCGGATCGGCTCAAATTTGATCCCCGCACGACGCTCCACTTCCTCTTTGAACGTTTCAACGCCCACGCGCTCCAGAGTGTACTTGGTTTTCGCGTTTTTACGGTCGGTACGGTTGCCCCAGTCGCGCTGGGTGGTCACTACCGCTTCCGCCACGGCCAGCGTGTGCTCCAGCGGCAGGAAGCCGAACTCGCTCGCGGTGCGGGCGTAGGTTTTCTTGTTACCGTGCTCAATAGACAGGCCGCCGCCCACCAGCAGGTTAAAGCCAATCAGCTTGCCGTTTTCGGCAATCGCCACGAAGTTCATGTCGTTGGCGTGCAGATCGATGTCGTTCTGCGGCGGGATCACCACCGTGGTTTTGAACTTACGCGGCAGGTAGGTCTGACCGAGGATCGGTTCTTCGTCGGTGGTGGCGACTTTTTCCTGATCGAGCCAGATCTCCGCATAGGCGCGGGTACGCGGCAGCAGGTGCTCGGAAATTTTCTTCGCCCACTCATACGCTTCGGCGTGCAGCTCGGACTCGTACGGGTTCGAGGTGCAGAGCACGTTACGGTTCATGTCGTTGGCGGTCGCCAGCGCGTCCAGACCCACGGAGTGCAGCATCTGGTGCACCGGCTTCACGTTCTTCTTCAGAATCCCGTGGAACTGGAAGGTCTGACGGTTGGTCAGGCGGATGCTGCCGTAGATCGTGTTTTCACCGGCAAACTTGTCGATCGCCTGCCACTGTTTGGTGGTAATCACCCCGCCCGGCAGACGGCAGCGCAGCAGCATCGCGTGACGCGGCTCCAGCTTCTGTTCTGCACGCTCGGCGCGTATATCGCGGTCGTCCTGCTGATACATGCCGTGGAAACGGATCAGCAGGAAGTTGTCGCCTTTGAAACCGCCGGTCAGGCCGTCATTTAGATCTTCAGCAATGGTGCCGCGCAGATAGTTGCTTTCCAGCTTCATGCGCTCGGCGTCTGTCAGTTTACCTTCGACCACCAGTGGCCCTGGATGTTTTTCGCTCATTAGTAGACATCTCGCTGATAACGGCGCTCAACGCGCAGCTCACTTAAAAATTCATCCGCCGCTTCGGCATCCATACCGCCGAATTCGGCAATCACTTCCAGCAGTGCCTGCTCAACGTCTTTCGCCATGCGATTGGCGTCGCCGCAGACATAAATGTGGGCACCGTCATTGATCCAGCGCCACAGCTCTGCGCCCTGTTCGCGCAGTTTGTCTTGTACGTATACTTTTTCTTTCTGATCGCGGGACCAGGCCAGATCAATGCGGGTCAGTACGCCCTCTTTGACGTAGCGCTGCCACTCAACCTGGTAGAGGAAATCTTCGGTAAAGTGCGGGTTGCCGAAGAACAGCCAGTTTTTACCCGGCGCGTCGTCCGCGGCACGCTGCTGCATAAAGGCGCGGAACGGCGCGATGCCGGTGCCCGGGCCAATCATGATCACCGGAGTTTCCGGGTTCGCCGGCAGGCGGAAGTTGTCGTTGTGCTCGATAAAGACGCGCACCTCGCCCTCTTCTTCCACGCGGTCCGCCAGGAAGCTTGATGCCCCACCCGCGCGGGCGCGGCCTTCGATGTCGTAGCGCACCACGCCGACGGTAACGTGAACTTCGCTTTCCACTTCCGCCTGGGAAGAGGCGATAGAGTACAGGCGTGGGGTCAGCGGACGCAGCAGACCGATCAGCGCATCGGCATCCAGCTGTGCCGGAGAGAAACGCACCATATCGACAATCGGCGTCGTCGCGGCGTAATGCTGCAGCTTCGCTTTGTCGCCCACCAGCGGCAGCAGGGATTCGCTGCGCGTTAGGGTGGCATAATTCTCGACGATATTCGGAGTGTTCACCGTCAGCTCGAAATGCCACTGCAGCGCCTCTGAAAGTGGCTGGGTTTTGCCGTCAACGGTGACGGGCTCGTCACCCTTCAGCCACAGCAGTTCCACCAGCTCTTTCACCAGCGCCGGATCGTTCTGATACCAGACGCCCAGTGCATCGCCAGGCTGATAGCGCAGGCCGGAGTCGCCAAGATCGATTTCAATATGGCGCACGTCTTTTTCCGAGTCGCGGCCCGTAATTTTCTGGTTCACCGACAGGCTCGCCGTCAGCGGCGACTCTTTGGTGTACGGGCTGGTGTGGATCTCATTGACGGTGCCCGCAGCGGTCACCGCGGCCTGTGCTGGCGTCTCTTTCGGGACGCGGGCTTTCAATACCTCAACGATGCGCGCACGCCATTCAGCGGCGGCAGTCTGGTATTCCACATCCGCGTCCACGCGGTCCAGCAGGCGCTCCGCGCCCAGCTCCGCCAGCTTGCTGTCGAAGTCTTTACCGGACTGGCAGAAGAATTCATAGGAGGTATCGCCCAGGCCAAAGACGGCAAACGCCGTGCCGTTCAGCTTCGGCGCTTTTTTCGAGAACAGGAACTTATGCAGCGCCACCGCTTCTTCAGCGGGTTCACCTTCACCCTGGGTCGAGGCGACCATCACCAGCAGTTTTTCTGACGCGATTTGTTTGAATTTATAATCCCCGGCGTTGACCAGGTTCACGTTCAGTTTGGCGGCCAGCAGATCATCACGCAGCGCTTCGGCCACGCGGCGGGCGTTGCCCGTCTGCGAGGCGCTAATCAGCGTAATGGCAGGAATTTCCACGGCCGTTGCCGGTGCGCCAGCCACAGCGCCAGGCTGCTGGTTGAGCATTCCCCAGAAATAACCGGAGACCCAGGCAAGCTGAGTGGGAGAAAAATCAGAGGTGGCAGCCTGAAGGCGCGCCAGTTGCTCCGGGTTAAGGGGAAGCAAATTTGAAGGTGGGGCCTGTGTTGTCATGCGTCGTTATGTTCCAGTAGCCAAGCGGACTTTAAGCGAATAAATCCAAACTGAAGATAAGGTTAACGGCGTGGATAATAACAATTAAAGAAGGGATGGAAATAATAAATAACCAAATGGACTAACCTGTTTTAGTTATCGTTCTTAGCGATAAAAACGATTGAATAACCATTTGAAATAAAAGAATAAAAACCAATAATCACCCTGAATACCGGGCGTTCACCGTTCAGAGCCGTTTTAGTTAATGCTAAAAATTGTGCTTTCCGGTACTATGCGGCGGTTTTTTCCGCATTACTGAGAGCGATCATGTCCACCACACTGTTTAAAGATTTCACCTTCGAAGCCGCCCACCACCTTCCGCACGTTCCTGCAGGACATAAATGCGGCCGCCTGCACGGGCATTCGTTTATGGTGCGTCTTGAGATCACCGGTGAAGTTGATCCGCATACCGGTTGGATCATGGACTTTGCCGAGCTGAAGGCCGCGTTTAAGCCGACCTACGATCGTCTGGATCACTACTATCTCAACGATATTCCGGGTCTGGAAAACCCGACCAGCGAAGTGCTGGCAAAATGGATCTGGGATCAGATGAAGCCGCTGGTACCGCTGCTGAGCGCGGTGATGATCAAAGAAACCTGCACGGCAGGCTGCGTGTATCGCGGAGAGTAAAAAAAAGCCCGGCAAAACCGGGCTTTTTTCTAGGCAATATTCAGATACTTGTGCGTCTGCATCGACAGGCGCCAGTTGCGCGCAATGCAGGTTTCAATGCACAGGCGCGTCGCATCCTCTTTCTGGCTGATCGGCTGCAGGGCGATTACCCGCTGCTTCTCATCCGTCAGCGTTGCCAGCAGTTCATCCAGCGCTTCGATATCACGTACGCGTCCTACCGGATGCTTAATTTCATCCGCGCGCTCCAGCGCCTGAGACAGCACGTCATACCCGCCACGCATATTCACTTTTGGCGATACCGTCACCCAGGTGGTGTGCGAGCAGCGCACTTCATGGGTGCCGCTGGTCTCAATCTGGCAGCTGTAGCCGTTCTTTTCGAGCAGCTCGGTCAGCGGCGTCAGATCGTGAATGCAGGGTTCGCCGCCGGTGATGACGACGTGGCGAGCCGTCCAGCCCTGGCGACCAATTATGGCCAGCAAGTCTTCTGCACTGCCCGCGCCCCACTTATCGCTCTCTTTGGTTTTCGCCAGAATGCTAAACAGCGACACTTCCCGATCTGCGAGCTTATCCCACGTATGTTTGGTATCACACCAGGCACAGCCAACCGGGCATCCCTGTAAACGAATAAAGATAGCGGGAACGCCGGTAAAGTAACCCTCGCCTTGCAGGGTCTGGAACATCTCGTTAATCGGGTACTGCATAGTCATCTCAGTAAAGGGGATAAACGATAAGTATCGCAGATCCCCGTCGGATGGTCATGCTCCATCGGTGCTTTGCGCGCTAATCGCCGCCATAAAGCGCGCGGTAATTTGCTGTGGGCGGGTGATCGCCCCGCCGACAACGACCGTATGCGCGCCCAGCGCCAGACATCGGGCCGCGCGCTCGGGCGTATCCACGTTGCCTTCGGCAACCACGGGGACCGTCACGGCCGCCAGCACCGCTTTCAGGAACGCACAGTCATTCTCCGGAAGCGTATGGCCTGCCGTTTCCGCCGTATAGCCGTACAGCGTGGTACCGACGCAGTCAAAGCCAAGCGTCTGCGCCGTCACGGCTTCGTCTACGGTGGAAATATCTGCCATCAGCAGTACCGAGGGGTAACGTGAGCGGATGGCCGTGACCAGTGTTTCCAGGGATTCACCGCCAGGACGTTCCCGCGCCGTCGCATCAAGGGCAATGATTTCCGGAGAGACGGCCATGAGCTCATCCACCTCTTTCATCGTAGCGGTGATAAATACTTCGCTCCCTGGATAGTCCCGTTTGATGATGCCGATAACCGGTAAAGACACCTGCTGTTTAATGGCCTCGATATCCACCACGCTGTTGGCGCGAATGGCGAAGGCTCCGCCCTGTGCCGCCGCCAGCGCCATTCGCGACATGATAAACGGGCTGTGCAGCGGTTCGTTTTCCAGCGCCTGACAGGAGACGACCAGTTTTCCCTTCAGGTTATCCAGTACATTTTTCATTACGATAAAATCTCTTCCACTTCGTTTTTGATAATCGTGACGTGCGGGCCATAAATGACCTGTACACCGTTACCGCGCACGATAACGCCGCGCGCGCCGGTGGCTTTCAGCGCCGCGTCATTCACTTTGCTGCCGTCTTTGACCGTCACGCGAAGCCGCGTGGCGCAGCAGTCCACCTCTTCCAGATTGTCTTTTCCGCCCAACCCGGCGATCACCGCCGCAGCGCGCTCGCTTTGCGGCAGGCTGACGCCATCAACCATCGCCTCCTTTTCACGGCCCGGCGTGGCGAAATCAAAGCGGTTAATCAGGTAGCGGAAAGTGAAGTAGTAGAGGAAGAACCACGGCACGCCGACCAGCGGAACGAACATCCAGTTGGTTTTGGCCTCCCCCTGCAATATGCCGAACAGCACGAAGTCAATAAAACCACCGGAGAAGGTCTGCCCGATGGTGATGTGCAGCATGTGCGCGAGCATAAACGCCAGCCCGTCAAACAGCGCGTGAATGACGTAGAGCACCGGCGCAATGAACAGGAAGGAGAACTCGATGGGCTCGGTAATTCCCGTCAGGAATGAGGTTAACGCCGCGGAGAGCAGCAGCCCGGCAACGCGCTTTTTGTTCTCCGGTTTCGCCATGTGGTACATCGCCAGGCAGGCACCGAGCAGGCCAAACATCATCGTGATAAAGCGCCCGGACATGAAGCGTGACGTGCCTTCATAGAAATGCTGCGTGTTCGGGTCGGCGAGCTGAGCGAAGAAGATCCGCTGCGTGCCCTCAACCAGGTGGCCGTTGACGATCTCGCTGCCGCCGAGCGCGGTGGTCCAGAACGGCAGATAGAAGATGTGGTGCAGACCAAACGGGCCAAGCATGCGCAAAATAAAGCCGTACAGCAGCGTGCCAAGATAACCGGTGGCATCCACCAGCCCGCCCAGACCAAAAATAAGCTTCTGGAAATGCGGCCAGACCACGGTCATGATCGCGCCAACGAGTATCGCCGCCAGCGAGCTGATAATCGGGACAAAGCGCGAGCCGCCAAAAAAGCCCAGGAACTGCGGAAGCGCTATCTTGTTAAACCGATGATGCAGCGCGCAGGTCACGAGACCAATCACCACGCCGCCAAACACCCCGGTTTCCAGCGTCTGAATACCCAGCGTCATGCCCTGCCCTACAGCGCCCGGGTTCTCGTGCGCCAGTTTGCCGGTGAGGATCAGCAGCGCGTTGATGGTGGCGTTCATCACCAGAAACGCGAGTAGCGCTGCCAGCCCCGCCGTGCCCTTATCGTTTTTTGCCAGCCCGACGGCCACCCCAACCGCAAACAGCACCGAGAGGTTCGCAAACACAATCGAACCCGCACTGCTCATGATGGTGAAAATGGCCTGCAGCCAGCTCACATCTAAAAACGGATAGGCCGCCAGCGTATTGGGGTTCGATAACGCCCCGCCGATACCGAGCAGCAGACCCGCCGCGGGCAATACGGCGATAGGCAACATAAAGGATTTGCCAAAGCGCTGCGCTTTTTCAAAACATCCACCCGACGAAGCGCCACTGAATATTTGCATCATTTTTTCATCCCCCCATTAAAAGATGAAAATTTTTACCATATAAATAT
>NZ_JADBQO010000044.1:1862-5102 GCF_014895875.1 Enterobacter cloacae complex sp. P12RS | reverse complement strand
AGAGAGACGATTTTCAGCCTGATACAGATTAACAGAATTTGCCTGGCAGTTCCCTACTCTCACATGGGGAGACCCCACACTACCATCGGCGCTACGGCGTTTCACTTCTGAGTTCGGCATGGGGTCAGGTGGGACCACCGCGCTAAAGCCGCCAGGCAAATTCTGTTAATCTGTATCAGGCTGAAAATCGTCTCTCTCACCGCCAAAACAGCTTCGGCGTTGTAAGGTTAAGCCTCACGGTTCATTAGTACCGGTTAGCTCAACGCATCGCTGCGCTTACACACCCGGCCTATCAACGTCGTCGTCTTCAACGTTCCTTCAGGAGACTTAAAGTCTCAGGGAGAACTCATCTCGGGGCAAGTTTCGTGCTTAGATGCTTTCAGCACTTATCTCTTCCGCATTTAGCTACCGGGCAGTGCCATTGGCATGACAACCCGAACACCAGTGATGCGTCCACTCCGGTCCTCTCGTACTAGGAGCAGCCCCCCTCAATTCTCCAGCGCCCACGGCAGATAGGGACCGAACTGTCTCACGACGTTCTAAACCCAGCTCGCGTACCACTTTAAATGGCGAACAGCCATACCCTTGGGACCTACTTCAGCCCCAGGATGTGATGAGCCGACATCGAGGTGCCAAACACCGCCGTCGATATGAACTCTTGGGCGGTATCAGCCTGTTATCCCCGGAGTACCTTTTATCCGTTGAGCGATGGCCCTTCCATTCAGAACCACCGGATCACTATGACCTGCTTTCGCACCTGCTCGAGCCGTCACTCTCGCAGTCAAGCTAGCTTATGCCATTGCACTAACCTCCTGATGTCCGACCAGGATTAGCTAACCTTCGTGCTCCTCCGTTACTCTTTGGGAGGAGACCGCCCCAGTCAAACTACCCACCAGACACTGTCCGCAACCCGGATTACGGGTCCACGTTAGAACACCAGCCATTAAAGGGTGGTATTTCAAGGACGGCTCCACGCAGACTGGCGTCCACGCTTCAAAGCCTCCCACCTATCCTACACATCAAGGACCAGTGTTCAGTGTCAAGCTATAGTAAAGGTTCACGGGGTCTTTCCGTCTTGCCGCGGGTACACTGCATCTTCACAGCGAGTTCAATTTCACTGAGTCTCGGGTGGAGACAGCCTGGCCATCATTACGCCATTCGTGCAGGTCGGAACTTACCCGACAAGGAATTTCGCTACCTTAGGACCGTTATAGTTACGGCCGCCGTTTACCGGGGCTTCGATCAAGAGCTTCGCGTTGCCGCTAACCCCATCAATTAACCTTCCGGCACCGGGCAGGCGTCACACCGTATACGTCCACTTTCGTGTTTGCACAGTGCTGTGTTTTTAATAAACAGTTGCAGCCAGCTGGTATCTTCGACTGATTTCAGCTCCGTCCGCAGGGACTTCACCTACATATCAGCGTGCCTTCTCCCGAAGTTACGGCACCATTTTGCCTAGTTCCTTCACCCGAGTTCTCTCAAGCGCCTTGGTATTCTCTACCTGACCACCTGTGTCGGTTTGGGGTACGATTTCGTGTTACCTGATGCTTAGAGGCTTTTCCTGGAAGCAGGGCATTTATCACTTCAGCACCGTAGTGCCTCGTCATCACGCCTCAGTGTTAAAGTGAACCGGATTTGCCTGGAACACACACCTACACGCTTAAACCGGGACAACCGTCGCCCGGCTGACATAGCCTTCTCCGTCCCCCCTTCGCAGTAACACCAAGTACAGGAATATTAACCTGTTTCCCATCGACTACGCCTTTCGGCCTCGCCTTAGGGGTCGACTCACCCTGCCCCGATTAACGTTGGACAGGAACCCTTGGTCTTCCGGCGAGCGGGCTTTTCACCCGCTTTATCGTTACTTATGTCAGCATTCGCACTTCTGATACCTCCAGCATGCCTCACAGCACACCTTCAACGGCTTACAGAACGCTCCCCTACCCAACAACGCATAAGCGTCGCTGCCGCAGCTTCGGTGCATGGTTTAGCCCCGTTACATCTTCCGCGCAGGCCGACTCGACCAGTGAGCTATTACGCTTTCTTTAAATGATGGCTGCTTCTAAGCCAACATCCTGGCTGTCTGTGCCTTCCCACATCGTTTCCCACTTAACCATGACTTTGGGACCTTAGCTGGCGGTCTGGGTTGTTTCCCTCTTCACGACGGACGTTAGCACCCGCCGTGTGTCTCCCGTGATAACATTCTTCGGTATTCGTAGTTTGCATCGGGTTGGTAAGCCGGGATGGCCCCCTAGCCGAAACAGTGCTCTACCCCCGAAGATGAATTCACGAGGCGCTACCTAAATAGCTTTCGGGGAGAACCAGCTATCTCCCGGTTTGATTGGCCTTTCACCCCCAGCCACAGGTCATCCGCTAATTTTTCAACATTAGTCGGTTCGGTCCTCCAGTTAGTGTTACCCAACCTTCAACCTGCCCATGGCTAGATCACCGGGTTTCGGGTCTATACCCTGCAACTTAACGCCCAGTTAAGACTCGGTTTCCCTGCGGCTCCCCTATACGGTTAACCTTGCTACAGAATATAAGTCGCTGACCCATTATACAAAAGGTACGCAGTCACACCACGAAGGTGCTCCCACTGCTTGTACGTACACGGTTTCAGGTTCTTTTTCACTCCCCTCGCCGGGGTTCTTTTCGCCTTTCCCTCACGGTACTGGTTCACTATCGGTCAGTCAGGAGTATTTAGCCTTGGAGGATGGTCCCCCCATATTCAGACAGGATACCACGTGTCCCGCCCTACTCTTCGAGTTCACAACCTGTGCATTTTCGTGTACGGGACTGTCACCCTGTACCGTGCGACTTTCCAGACGCTTCCACTAACACACAAGCTGATTCAGACTCCGGGCTGCTCCCCGTTCGCTCGCCGCTACTGGGGGAATCTCGGTTGATTTCTTTTCCTCGGGGTACTTAGATGTTTCAGTTCCCCCGGTTCGCCTCGTTAACCTATGTATTCAGTTAACGATAGTGTGTCGAAACACACTGGGTTTCCCCATTCGGACATCGACGGGTCAAAGGTTCATATCACCTCGCCGTCGCTTTTCGCAGATTAGCACGTCCTTCATCGCCTCTGACTGCCAGGGCATCCACCGTGTACGCTTAGTCGCTTAACCTCACAACCCGAAGATGTTTCACTTCTGATTGCGAAAATTTGAGAGACTCGAACACACCATTAAAGATGTGTCGTTTCAATTTTCAGCTTGATCCAGATTTTTAAAGAGCAAA
>NZ_JADBQO010000044.1:0-1782 GCF_014895875.1 Enterobacter cloacae complex sp. P12RS | reverse complement strand
TTCATCAGACAATCTGTGTGAGCACTGCAAAGGCAGGTTCTTTAAGGTAAGGAGGTGATCCAACCGCAGGTTCCCCTACGGTTACCTTGTTACGACTTCACCCCAGTCATGAATCACAAAGTGGTAAGCGCCCTCCCGAAGGTTAAGCTACCTACTTCTTTTGCAACCCACTCCCATGGTGTGACGGGCGGTGTGTACAAGGCCCGGGAACGTATTCACCGTGGCATTCTGATCCACGATTACTAGCGATTCCGACTTCATGGAGTCGAGTTGCAGACTCCAATCCGGACTACGACGCACTTTATGAGGTCCGCTTGCTCTCGCGAGGTCGCTTCTCTTTGTATGCGCCATTGTAGCACGTGTGTAGCCCTACTCGTAAGGGCCATGATGACTTGACGTCATCCCCACCTTCCTCCAGTTTATCACTGGCAGTCTCCTTTGAGTTCCCGGCCGAACCGCTGGCAACAAAGGATAAGGGTTGCGCTCGTTGCGGGACTTAACCCAACATTTCACAACACGAGCTGACGACAGCCATGCAGCACCTGTCTCAGAGTTCCCGAAGGCACCAAAGCATCTCTGCTAAGTTCTCTGGATGTCAAGAGTAGGTAAGGTTCTTCGCGTTGCATCGAATTAAACCACATGCTCCACCGCTTGTGCGGGCCCCCGTCAATTCATTTGAGTTTTAACCTTGCGGCCGTACTCCCCAGGCGGTCGACTTAACGCGTTAGCTCCGGAAGCCACGCCTCAAGGGCACAACCTCCAAGTCGACATCGTTTACGGCGTGGACTACCAGGGTATCTAATCCTGTTTGCTCCCCACGCTTTCGCACCTGAGCGTCAGTCTTTGTCCAGGGGGCCGCCTTCGCCACCGGTATTCCTCCAGATCTCTACGCATTTCACCGCTACACCTGGAATTCTACCCCCCTCTACAAGACTCTAGCCTGCCAGTTTCGAATGCAGTTCCCAGGTTGAGCCCGGGGATTTCACATCCGACTTGACAGACCGCCTGCGTGCGCTTTACGCCCAGTAATTCCGATTAACGCTTGCACCCTCCGTATTACCGCGGCTGCTGGCACGGAGTTAGCCGGTGCTTCTTCTGCGGGTAACGTCAATCGATGAGGTTATTAACCTCACCGCCTTCCTCCCCGCTGAAAGTACTTTACAACCCGAAGGCCTTCTTCATACACGCGGCATGGCTGCATCAGGCTTGCGCCCATTGTGCAATATTCCCCACTGCTGCCTCCCGTAGGAGTCTGGACCGTGTCTCAGTTCCAGTGTGGCTGGTCATCCTCTCAGACCAGCTAGGGATCGTCGCCTAGGTGAGCCGTTACCCCACCTACTAGCTAATCCCATCTGGGCACATCTGATGGCAAGAGGCCCGAAGGTCCCCCTCTTTGGTCTTGCGACGTTATGCGGTATTAGCTACCGTTTCCAGTAGTTATCCCCCTCCATCAGGCAGTTTCCCAGACATTACTCACCCGTCCGCCACTCGTCACCCGAGAGCAAGCTCTCTGTGCTACCGTTCGACTTGCATGTGTTAGGCCTGCCGCCAGCGTTCAATCTGAGCCATGATCAAACTCTTCAATTTAAGTTTGATGCTCGTGAATTAAACTTCGTAATGAATTACGTATGTTCACTCAGAGACTTGGTATTCATTTTTCGTCCGAGGACGTTAAGAATCCATGTCACTTTGAGTGCCCACACAGATTGTCTGATAAATTGTTAAAGAGCAGTGCCGCTTCGTTTTCGCTGCGACGCGGGGTGTGCATATTACGCTTTCCCG
>NZ_JADBQO010000043.1:0-20034 GCF_014895875.1 Enterobacter cloacae complex sp. P12RS | reverse complement strand
AACATAGAGATATACGCTATACACCTCAAACAAACCAACCTAAAGAACTAGCCGCTGAAGGAAAACCGATTCCACTGCGTTCTTCTCAAGGAGTTCAGACATGTTCTCGCCGCAATCTCGCCTGCGCCACGCGGTGGCGGATACTTTCGCGATGGTTGTCTACTGTTCCGTTGTGAACATGCTGATTGAAATATTCCTCTCCGGAATGACCTTCGAGCAGTCACTTTCTTCTCGTCTGGTGGCGATCCCGGTCAATATTATTATCGCATGGCCTTACGGGCTATACCGCGATGCCGTTATGCGTTTCGCGCGCCGCATCAGCCCGGCGGGCTGGATGAAAAATCTTGCCGACGTGCTGGCGTACGTCACGTTCCAGTCGCCGGTATACGTGGCTATTCTCCTGACAGTGGGCGCGGACTGGCACCAGATCGCCGCAGCGGTCAGTTCGAATATCGTGGTATCAATGCTGATGGGTGCGGTATACGGCTATTTCCTCGACTACTGCCGCCGCCTGTTTAAGGTCAGCCAGTACGGACAGGTAAAAGCGTAATGTGAAGCGACTGGCGAAAGCCAGTCGCAGATTTACTGTACGTCGCCAAACAGTCCCTTCAGAAACCGCTCCAGCGCCATACGCGAACTGAAACCGTGCGGAATACCATAATGCTCATGCCGTTCACCGCCTAAATAGAGCGGAAATTGCTGATAGTGATCGCAGGTTTTAATATCCGAGGCAGGCTCAGCAAATGACAGACTTCTGTCTTTCAGCGTCGGGTGAATAATGAGAGCGGTACGTCCCATCCTGGCTTCACGATTAACATAAACATAATTCTCGCCGCGGCGATATCCATACGCTTTTGGCGTCACCTCATCCATGGTGAATCCCTCTTTTTCAAGAACGCGTGCCACCTCGTCAGGTCGTAAATACATATCTTTTCCTCGTTATCTTTTCCTGCCCGGCAACCTTACAGTAATCAGCATTAGCAGGGCTTTCAGAATAGTCCATAAACTGGCGGATAACGCGTGACGCGCTTCAGATATTAAATTTCTGAACTAAACTAAACGGGAACACAAAATTACGGAGGATCGTATGTTTAACAGACCGAACCGAAACGATATTAACGACGACGCGCAGGATATTCGTAATGATGTCAGCCAATTAGCGGACACGCTTGAGGAAGTGCTGAAATCCTGGGGATCCGATGCGAAGGATGAAGCAGATGCTGCGAAACGTAAGGCTCAGTCTCTGCTCCGTGAAACCCGCGCCCGTATGAACGGACGTTCACGCGCTACGCAGGCGGCCTGCGACATGGCAAGCTGTGCTACGACCTTCGTACGTGAAAAACCACTGTGTTCGCTGGGAACCGTCGCGGCGGTCGGCATTTTTGTCGGAGCCCTGCTCAGCCTGCGTAAGTAAGCCCGCATTCTCAACCCCGGTAGCCTCAGGCGCCGGGGCTTTTTTATGCCTGTAATCCTGAAAAACCCGTACAGCCCGCCCTGCCCCGCTGAGCTCATCATCAGGGCAACATTAATCTGAATTTCCCATATCTTGTATGGTTGAATCTTTTCTCTACTACATCTAGTATTCCCTTAAGAAAGACACACACTCTATGACGCGTTAACTCGCGCCGTTTTCTCATTCTAAATGGAAATACGAATCATGAGCATTATTATTTACACTCGTAACGATTGTGTTCAGTGCCACGCCACTAAACGGGCGATGGAGAGCCGCGGCGTGGCGTTTGAGATGGTAAATATCGACCTGGTGCCCGATGCCGCGGATACCCTGCGCGAACAGGGATTTCGTCAGCTTCCGGTGGTCATTGCCGGTGATACCAGCTGGTCTGGCTTTCGCCCGGACATGATTAACCGCCTGAGCGCTCAGGCCACGCGTGCATGAGTGGGCTGGTCTTCTTCTCCAGCAGCTCAGAAAACACGCTGCGCTTTATTGAGCGCCTCGGGCTGCCTGCGGTGCGTATTCCGCTCAATGAGCGGGAGCGCATTCAGGTAGACGAACCTTACATTCTGGTGGTGCCCAGCTATGGCGGCGGCGGTACGGCAGGAGCAGTACCCCGCCAGGTGATCCGCTTTCTGAACGATCCTCATAACCGGGTACTGATTCGGGGCGTGATCGCGGCGGGCAATCGTAATTTTGGCGATGCCTTTGGCCGCGCCGGGGATGTCATCTCTCAAAAATGCGGCGTGCCGTATCTCTATCGTTTTGAACTGATGGGGACACAGCAGGACGTAGAAAACGTGCGTAAAGGAGTGAACGAATTTTGGCAACGACAACCGCAGAACGGGTAATTCAGGCGACGCCGGACTACCACGCATTAAACGCGATGCTTAACCTCTATGACCGGGAGGGGCGCATTCAGTTTGGCAAAGATCGCGAGGCGGTAGAGGCTTTTTTCGCCGCCCACGTGCGGCCCAACAGCGTGACGTTTTCAAGCCAGAATGAACGTCTCGACTATCTGGTTAACGAGGGCTACTACGAGGAGCGCGTCCTGGCCCGCTACGATCGTCCCTTCGTGGTAAGACTGTTTGAACGTGCGCACGCCAGCGGTTTTCGCTTCCAGACGTTTCTTGGCGCATGGAAGTATTACACCAGCTACACCCTGAAAACCTTCGACGGCAAACGCTATTTAGAAAGCTTTGAAGATCGCACCGTGATGGTGGCCCTGACGCTGGCCCAGGGCGATGAAGCGCTGGCTGAACGGCTGACGGAGGAGATCCTCTCCGGCCGCTTCCAGCCCGCCACGCCGACGTTTCTCAACTGTGGTAAAGCCCAGCGCGGCGAGCTGGTCTCCTGCTTCCTGCTGCGCATCGAAGACAATATGGAGTCGATTGGCCGTGCGGTGAACTCGGCGCTGCAGCTTTCCAAACGCGGCGGCGGCGTGGCGTTTCTGCTCTCGAACCTGCGGGAAGCGGGCGCGCCGATCAAACGCATCGAAAACCAGTCTTCCGGCGTCATTCCGGTGATGAAGATGCTGGAAGATGCCTTCTCCTACGCCAACCAGCTTGGCGCACGCCAGGGTGCGGGCGCGGTTTATCTGCACGCGCACCACCCGGACATCCTGCGTTTTCTCGATACCAAGCGCGAAAACGCCGACGAAAAAATCCGCATCAAAACCCTGTCGCTCGGCGTGACGATCCCGGATATCACGTTTAAGCTGGCCAAAGAGAATGCCGACATGGCGCTCTTCTCGCCGTATGACGTGGAGCGGATCTACGGCAAAGCGTTTGGCGACGTGGCGATAAGCGAGCTTTATGACGAGCTGGTTGCAGACGATCGCATCCGCAAGAAATACATCAACGCCCGCGATTTCTTCCAGACGCTTGCGGAAATTCAGTTTGAATCCGGCTATCCGTACATCATGTACGAGGATACGGTAAACCGCGCCAATCCGATTGCCGGGCGCATCAACATGAGCAACCTGTGCTCGGAAATTTTGCAGGTCAACAGCGCCTCCGCTTACGACGAAAACCTGGACTACGCGGAGATCGGCAAAGATATCTCCTGCAACCTCGGGTCGCTGAATATTGCCCACACCATGGATTCGCCGGATTTTGGCCGCACGGTGGAGACCGCCGTTCGCGGGCTGACGGCGGTATCGGACATGAGCCACATCCGCAGCGTGCCGTCCATCGAGGCGGGCAACGCCGCGTCGCACGCCATCGGCCTGGGACAGATGAACCTGCACGGCTATCTGGCACGGGAAGGCATCGCCTACGGCAGCCCGGAAGGGCTGGATTTCACGAATCTCTATTTCTACACCGTCACCTGGCATGCGCTGCATACCTCAATGATGCTGGCGCGCGAGCGCAACCAGCGGTTCGCAGGCTTTGAGCAGTCGCGCTACGCCAGCGGGGCGTATTTCAGCCAGTATCTGGAAGGCGACTGGCAGCCGAAAACCGAAAAAGTGCGCGCGCTGTTTGACCGCGCCGGCATTACCCTGCCGACGCGCGAGATGTGGCAGCAGTTGCGCGACGACGTGATGCGCTACGGCATTTATAACCAGAACCTGCAGGCGGTACCGCCAACCGGTTCGATTTCCTACATCAACCACGCCACATCGAGCATTCACCCGATCGTGTCGAAGATTGAGATCCGTAAGGAAGGCAAAACCGGACGCGTCTACTACCCTGCCCCGTTTATGACCAATGAGAACCTGGCGCTGTACCAGGACGCGTACGAGATCGGCCCGGAAAAAATCATTGATACCTACGCCGAGGCCACGAAGCACGTGGACCAGGGGCTGTCGCTGACGCTCTTCTTCCCGGACACCGCCACCACGCGGGATATCAACAAAGCGCAGATTTACGCCTGGAAGAAAGGCATCAAAACGCTGTACTACATTCGCCTGCGCCAGCTTGCGCTGGAAGGCACCGAAATTGAAGGCTGCGTGTCCTGCGCGCTGTAAGGAGAAAGGATGAAACTGTCACGCGTGAGTGCCGTTAACTGGAACAAGATTCAGGACGATAAAGACCTGGAGGTGTGGAACCGCCTGACCAGCAACTTCTGGCTGCCGGAAAAGGTGCCGCTCTCCAATGATATTCCAGCCTGGCAGACGCTGAGCCACGCCGAACAGCAGCTGACGATCCGCGTCTTTACCGGTCTGACGCTGCTGGACACTATTCAGAATACCGTCGGTGCGCCCGCGCTGATGAGCGACGCGCTGACGCCGCACGAAGAGGCGGTGATGTCGAACATCAGCTTTATGGAGGCGGTGCACGCCCGCTCCTACAGCTCGATTTTCTCGACGCTGTGCCAGACCAAAGACGTGGACGCGGCCTACGCCTGGAGCGAAGAGAGCGCGTCATTGCAGCGCAAGGCGGAGCTGGTGCTGGAGTATTACCGCGCCGACGAGTCGCTGAAGAAGAAGATCGCCAGCGTGTTCCTGGAATCCTTCCTCTTCTATTCCGGCTTCTGGCTGCCCATGTACTGGTCGAGCCGGGGCAAGCTCACCAACACCGCCGATTTGATTCGCCTCATTATCCGTGACGAGGCGGTGCACGGGTATTACATCGGCTATAAGTATCAGAAAGGGCTGGAGAAAGTCAGCCCGGAAAAACGCGAGGAACTCAAAGGTTTCGCCCTCGATTTGCTGATGGATCTGTATGACAACGAGTTGAGCTATACCGAAGAGCTGTACGCCGGAACGGGCTGGGAAGAGGACGTGAAGGCGTTTCTCTGCTACAACGCGAACAAAGCGCTGATGAACCTGGGCTACGACGCGCTTTTCCCGCCGGAGATGGCGGAGGTAAACCCGGCGATCCTCGCGGCGCTGTCGCCCAATGCGGACGAAAACCACGATTTCTTCTCCGGGTCCGGATCGTCGTACGTGATGGGTAAAGCGGTGGAGACAGAAGATGAGGATTGGGATTTTTAATGTATGAATTAACGTTCATTAATTAAATATAAATCTCATTATTTCCACACCACTATTTCACCAGGCACTACACTGTAATTTCCCCGTCATATTCGCCTGAATCACACCGATTCAGGCGAATTTCCCGACGCAGCAGCAAAAAATTGAGAAAAATTCAAACCGCCCTCAGCCCTTTATTCATGGGAAATTCAGCCGTTTCGCTTGCAACAAAATTCCGGCGTCAGGCCAACTCAGGGTTGTCTCAGATTCTCAGTATGTTAGGGTTATGCCCGTTAACAATTTACCATGGTAATCATATCGACATAAACAAATAACAGGACACTCTCTATTGCATGGCAATTAAATTAGAAGTGAAAAATCTTTATAAAATATTTGGCGAGCACCCGCAGCGCGCATTCAAATATATTGAGAAAGGCCTTTCGAAAGAGCAAATTCTGGAAAAAACCGGGCTGTCGCTTGGCGTTAAAGACGCCAGTCTGGCCATTGAAGAAGGCGAGATTTTTGTCATCATGGGGTTATCCGGTTCGGGTAAATCCACTATGGTTCGCCTTCTCAATCGCCTGATTGAACCCACCCGCGGACAGGTGCTGATTGACGGCGTGGATATCGCCAGAATCTCAGACGCAGAACTCCGCGAGGTGCGCAGAAAGAAGATCGCAATGGTGTTTCAGTCATTCGCGCTGATGCCGCATATGACGGTGCTCGATAATACCGCCTTCGGTATGGAATTAGCCGGCACGCCTGCTCAGGAACGTCAGGAAAAAGCCCTGGATGCTTTGCGTCAGGTAGGGCTGGAAAATTACGCTCATGCCTACCCGGACGAGCTTTCGGGCGGGATGCGTCAGCGCGTCGGATTAGCCCGCGCGTTAGCTATTAATCCAGACATATTATTAATGGATGAAGCCTTCTCCGCCCTCGATCCTTTAATTCGCACCGAGATGCAGGATGAGCTGGTAAAATTACAGGCCAAACACCAGCGCACCATTGTCTTTATTTCTCACGATCTCGATGAAGCCATGCGTATTGGCGACCGCATTGCCATTATGCAAAATGGCGAAGTGGTGCAGGTCGGTACGCCGGATGAAATTCTGAATAATCCGGCGAATGATTACGTGCGCACCTTCTTCCGCGGCGTGGATATTAGCCAGGTATTTAGCGCGAAAGATATTGCCCGCCGAACGCCAAACGGCATTATTCGAAAAACGCCAGGCTTCGGCCCGCGCTCCGCGCTGAAGCTGTTGCAGGATGAAGACCGTGAATACGGTTATCTGGTTGAACGCGGCAATAAATTTGTCGGCGTTGTCTCCATCGACTCTCTGAAAAACGCCCTGAGCGAAAACCAGGGAATCGATGCGGCGTTGATTGACGCTCCGCTTGCCGTGGATGCCGAAACGCCGCTTAGCGAGTTGCTCTCTCACGTGGGTCAGGCGCCTTGCGCCGTGCCGGTTGTCGGTGAAGAACAACAGTACGTTGGCATCATCTCAAAACGGATGCTGCTACAGGCTTTAGATCGCGAGGGGGCAAACAATGGCTGATCAATCAAACCCATGGGGTACCACTGAAGCTGCGGACAGCGCGGCGCAATCTGCCGATGCGTGGGGTTCCACGCCCGCACCTGCCGACGGCGGCGGCGCGGCGGACTGGCTCAATAGCGCACCCGCGCCTGCGCCAGAGCATTTCAATATTATGGATCCGTTCCACAAGACGCTGATCCCGCTGGACAGCTGGGTGACAGAGGGGATCGACTGGGTCGTTACCCATTTCCGCCCGGTGTTCCAGGGGATCCGCATCCCGGTGGATTACATCCTGAACGGCTTCCAGCAGCTGATGCTGGGCATGCCGGCACCGGTGGCGATTATCCTGTTCTCGCTGATCGCGTGGCAGTTCGGTAGCGCGGGTATGGGCATCGCCACGCTGATCTCCCTGATTGCCATCGGCGCGATTGGCGCGTGGTCTCAGGCGATGATTACCCTGGCGCTGGTGCTGACCGCCCTGCTCTTCTGCATTGTCATCGGCCTGCCGATGGGGATCTGGCTGGCGCGCAGCCCGCGGGCGGCGAAGATTATTCGTCCCCTGCTGGATGCGATGCAGACCACCCCGGCGTTCGTCTATCTGGTGCCTATCGTGATGCTGTTCGGCATCGGTAACGTGCCGGGCGTGGTGGTGACCATTATCTTCGCCCTGCCGCCGATTATTCGCCTGACCATTCTGGGGATTAACCAGGTGCCGGCGGATCTGATTGAGGCCTCGCGCTCGTTCGGCGCCAGCCCGCGTCAGATGCTGTTTAAGGTTCAGCTTCCGCTGGCGATGCCGACCATTATGGCGGGCGTTAACCAGACGCTGATGCTGGCACTGTCCATGGTGGTGATCGCCTCGATGATCGCCGTTGGCGGTCTCGGCCAGATGGTGCTGCGCGGTATTGGCCGTCTCGACATGGGGCTGGCGACCGTCGGCGGCGTCGGGATTGTGATCCTCGCCATTATCCTTGACCGCCTGACCCAGGCTGTCGGTCGTGATTCACGCAGTCGCGGCAACCGTCGCTGGTATACCACCGGCCCTGTCGGGTTACTCACCCGCCCCTTTACAAAATAAGGAACAACGATGCGACATAACGTACTTTTTGCCACAGCGTTTGCCACCCTTGTCTCCACCAGCGCGTTTGCCGCTGACCTGCCGGGCAAAGGCATTACCGTGCAGCCGGTGCAGAGCACCATTTCGGAAGAGAGCTTCCAGACCCTGATCGTCAGCCGCGCGCTGGAGAAGCTGGGCTATACGGTCAGCACGCCGAGCGAAGTGGATTACAACGTGGGCTACACCTCGATTGCCTCCGGTGATGCCACCTTTACCGCCGTGAACTGGCAGCCGCTGCACGACGACATGTATGCCGCCGCAGGTGGCGATAAGAAATTCTATCGCGAAGGCACCTTCGTGACCGGCGCGGCGCAGGGTTATCTGATCGACAAGAAAACCGCTGATAAGTACCACATCACCAATATTGAGCAGCTGAAAGATCCGAAGATCGCCAGACTGTTCGACACCAACGGTGACGGCAAGGCCGACATGATGGGCTGCTCGCCGGGCTGGGGCTGCGAAGCGGTGATTAACCACCAGAACAAAGCGTTCGATCTGGCGAAAACCGTCGACGTGAGCCACGGCAACTACTCCGCGATGATGGCCGACACCATTGCCCGCTTTAAAGAAGGCAAGCCGGTGATCTACTACACCTGGACGCCGTACTGGGTGAGCGACGTGCTGAAGCCGGGCAAAGACGTGGTGTGGTTACAGGTGCCGTTCTCCTCCCTGCCCGGCGAGCAGAAAGATATCGACACCAAACTGCCGAACGGCATGAACTATGGCTTCCCGGTGAACACCATGCACATCGTGGCGAACAAAGCCTGGGCGGAGAAAAACCCGGCTGCGGCGAAGCTGTTCTCGGTGATGAAGCTGCCGCTGGCGGACATCAACGCCCAGAATGCGATGATGCACGCGGGCAAATCCTCTGAGGCGGATGTTAAAGGCCACGTGGATGGCTGGATCAAAGCCCACCAGCAGCAGTTTGATGGCTGGGTGAAAGAGGCGCTTGCGGCGCAGAAGTAAAAACGCAACACAACCTTACCCCTCACCCCGGACCGTACACCCCTCTGGGGAGAGGGTTAGGGTGAGGGGATTAACCGCACAAACACACACATAACAATCCCCCAACATTCACAATCATTAGCTATTATGGTTTCCGGAAAAATAATCACTTAACTCACGATTCCTGAAACTAATGACAAAAACAGCTCAGGGGCTTAGCCCCGCACTCATCCTTTTAATGTCCGTGGCAACGGGTCTGGCTGTCGCCAGCAACTATTACGCACAACCTCTGCTTGATACTATCGCGCGCGCCTTCGATCTTTCAGCCAGCTCCGCCGGCTTTATCGTCACCGCTGCGCAGCTCGGCTATGCGGCAGGGCTGCTGTTCCTGGTGCCATTGGGCGATATGTTTGAGCGCCGGATGCTTATCGTCTCTATGACGCTTCTGGCGGCAGGCGGCATGCTGATCACCGCCAGCAGCCAGTCGCTGACGATGATGATCGTCGGTACCGCGCTAACGGGGCTTTTCTCCGTCGTCGCGCAAATCCTGGTGCCTCTCGCCGCAACGCTCGCCTCGCCGGAAAAACGCGGCAAAGTGGTCGGCACTATCATGAGCGGCCTGCTGCTGGGCATTCTGCTGGCGCGAACCGTTGCCGGGCTGCTGGCAAGCCTCGGCGGCTGGCGCACCGTCTACTGGGTGGCGAGCGTATTGATGGTGGTGATGGCGCTGGCGCTGTGGCGCGGGCTGCCGAAGGTGAAGCAGGAGAATCACCTGAATTACCCGCAGCTTCTGGCCTCCGTGTTTAGCCTGTTCACGCAGGATAAACTGCTGCGCACCCGCGCTCTGCTGGGGTGTTTAACCTTCGCCAACTTCAGCATTCTCTGGACGTCGATGGCATTTCTGCTGGCAGCACCGCCGTTCAATTATTCCGAAGGGGTGATTGGTCTGTTCGGTCTGGCCGGTGCAGCAGGTGCATTGGGCGCTCGCCCGGCAGGCGGGCTGGCTGATAAAGGCAAATCGCACATGACCACGACAGCCGGACTGATTTTGCTCCTGCTCTCCTGGGCGGCCATCTGGTATGGGCACGTCTCGGTGCTGGCGCTGATCGTCGGTATTCTGGTGCTCGATCTCACCGTACAGGGTGTTCACATCACCAACCAGACCGTGATTTACCGCGTGAAGCCCGAGGCGCGTAACCGCCTCACGGCCGGATACATGACCAGCTACTTCATTGGTGGTGCGGCGGGTTCGTTAATATCAGCGTCGGCGTGGCAGCATGCTGGCTGGTCAGGTGTGTGCGGGATAGGGGCAATCGTCGCCGCGCTTAACCTGGTTGTATGGTGGCGCGGCTATCATCGTCAGGAAGCAATTCATTAAGTTTTACATTGCTTTGGGCCTCTTAGGGTGTAAAGGGGCCCGGCAGTCTGTTAATGTAAACGTAATCATTTATCCCAGAAATTTTAATGTGGGTGACATATCTACAATTGGCATGAATAGTTCAGACCCCCGTCCCCACATCCTCTCTTCAGCGGGTTTATACCCTACGCTTTCTGTGCTCACCGGGTCACGGACTTACCCGGCGCTCTTTGATGGTGGCATTCGTTTGGCGGATATAACCGCACAAATAATTCATTTACATTATTTGTCACCATCGTTACTATATCGGCTGTAATTAATGAGGTTATGCCCAAAATGGATAGTTCGTTTACGCCCATTGAACAAATGCTTAAATTCCGCGCCAGTCGTCATGAGGACTTCCCGTATCAGGAAATCCTGCTGACCCGCCTGTGCATGCACATGCAGGGTAAGCTACTGGAAAATCGTAATAAAATGCTGAAAGCTCAAGGGATTAACGAGACGTTGTTTATGGCGTTGATTACGCTGGAGTCTCAGGAAAACCATAGCATTCAGCCTTCTGAGCTGAGCTGCGCGCTGGGATCGTCCCGAACCAATGCGACCCGTATTGCCGATGAGCTGGAAAAGCGCGGCTGGATTGAGCGCCGTGAAAGCGATAACGATCGCCGCTGCCTGCATCTGCAATTGACCGATAAAGGTCACCAGTTCCTGCGTGAGGTGCTGCCACCTCAGCACAATTGCCTGCACAAACTCTGGTCTGCCCTCAGTACTTCCGAGCGCGACCAGCTTGAGCATATCACTCGCAAGCTGCTCACCCGTCTGGACCAGATGGATGAAGAAGGCGCTGTTCTTGAGGCGCTGCGCTAACGCGACGACACGCTCAACAATCCAGATTTATATAAGAAAACCGACAGGCCAGCACGTCACACTGCTGGCCTTTCTGACAACAGGTCGGCTCAGCCGATGTGAAAATAAGAAGATCGTGGAGAACAACAATGAGCGCAAATGCGGAGAGCACTACCCCGCAGCAACCGGCCAATAAGAAAGGCAAACGTAAAAGTGCCCTTCTTCTGTTGACCTTGCTCTTTATTATTATTGCCGTGGCATATGGGATCTATTGGTTTTTAGTATTGCGTCATGCAGAAGAGACTGACGACGCATACGTGGCAGGGAACCAGGTACAGATTATGGCGCAGGTGTCGGGCAGCGTGACGAAAGTCTGGGCTGACAATACCGACTTTGTGCAAAAAGGCGATGTGTTGGTGACCCTCGATCCAACCGACGCCCAGCAGGCCTTTGAGAAAGCCCAGACCGCGCTGGCCTCCAGCGTCCGTCAAACCCGCCAGCTGATGATCAACAGTAAACAGCTGCAGGCCAACATCGACGTGCAGAAAACCGCACTCGCGCAGGCGCAGAGCGACCTGAACCGCCGTGTACCGCTCGGCACCGCTAACCTGATTGGCCGTGAAGAGCTGCAGCACGCGCGCGACGCGGTTGCCAGTGCCCAGGCACAGCTGGACGTGGCGATTCAACAGTACAACGCCAACCAGGCGATGGTGCTCGGCACCAGCCTCGAAAACCAGCCCGCCGTACAACAGGCGGCGACTGAAGTACGCAACGCATGGCTTGCCCTGCAGCGTACCAAAATCGTCAGCCCGATGACCGGCTACGTCTCCCGCCGTTCCGTCCAGCCAGGGGCGCAGATTAGCCCGACCACGCCGCTGATGGCAGTCGTGCCGGCAGACAACCTGTGGGTAGACGCCAACTTTAAAGAGACGCAGCTCGCCCATATGCGTATCGGCCAGACCGCAACCGTGGTCAGCGATATCTACGGCGATGACGTGAAGTACACCGGGAAAGTGGTGGGTCTGGATATGGGGACCGGCAGCGCTTTCTCCCTGCTGCCAGCGCAAAACGCCACCGGCAACTGGATCAAAGTGGTTCAGCGTCTGCCCGTGCGTATCGAGCTGGATGCCAAACAGCTGGCGGATCACCCGCTGCGTATCGGCCTCTCAACGCTTGTGACGGTCGATACCGCCAACCGCGACGGTCAGATCCTGGCAAGCCAGGTGCGTAGCAGCCCGGTTTATGAAAGTAACGCCCGTGAAATTAGCCTCGATCCGGTCAACAAACTGATCGATGACATCGTGAAGGCAAACGCCGGTTAATCCGAAGGTGAGCGTTATGCAACAGCAAAAGCCGCAAAAACCGCTGGAAGGCGCGCAGCTGGTCATTATGACCATTGCGCTGTCGCTGGCGACATTCATGCAGGTGCTGGACTCCACCATCGCAAACGTGGCGATCCCAACCATCGCCGGCAACCTTGGCTCGTCGCTGAGCCAGGGGACATGGGTCATTACTTCGTTTGGGGTGGCAAACGCCATCTCCATCCCTATCACCGGCTGGCTGGCGAAGCGCGTCGGTGAGGTGAAGCTGTTCCTCTGGTCCACGGTAGCGTTTGTTCTTGCCTCCTGGGCGTGCGGCATGTCCAGCAGCCTGACGATGCTGATTTTCTTCCGCGTCATTCAGGGGATTGTCGCCGGGCCGCTGATCCCGCTGTCGCAGAGTTTGCTGCTGAGCAACTACCCCCCAGCAAAGCGTTCGGTCGCGCTGGCGCTGTGGTCAATGACCGTTATCGTCGCGCCTATCTGCGGACCGATTCTGGGCGGGTACATCAGCGATAACTACCACTGGGGCTGGATCTTCTTTATCAACGTACCGATTGGCGCCGTCGTGGTATTGATGACGCTGCAGTCGCTGCGGGGACGAGAGACGCGCACCGAACAGCGCCGTATCGACAGCATCGGGCTGGCGCTGCTGATCCTGGGTATCGGCAGTCTGCAGATCATGCTCGACCGCGGTAAAGAGCTCGACTGGTTCAACTCGCAGGAGATCATCATCCTGACCATTGTCGCGGTGGTGTCGATAAGCTTCCTGATTGTCTGGGAGCTGACGGACGACAACCCAATTGTCGATCTCTCGCTCTTCAAATCGCGAAACTTCACCATCGGCTGCCTGTGTATCAGCCTCGCCTATATGCTCTACTTCGGCGCGATTGTTCTGCTGCCGCAGCTGTTGCAGGAGGTGTATGGCTATACCGCGACCTGGGCGGGGCTGGCCTCAGCGCCCGTTGGGGTGATCCCGGTTCTGCTGTCGCCGATTATTGGCCGCTTCGCCCACAAGCTCGACATGCGTCGGCTGGTGACGTTCAGCTTCATTATGTACGCCGTGTGCTTCTACTGGCGCGCGTATACCTTTGAGCCGGGAATGGACTTTGGCGCCTCGGCGTGGCCGCAGTTCATTCAGGGCTTTGCGGTGGCGTGCTTCTTTATGCCGCTGACCACCATTACGCTCTCTGGCCTGCCGCCTGAGCGTCTGGCGGCGGCATCAAGCCTGTCGAACTTCACCCGTACGCTAGCGGGTTCCATCGGGACGTCGATCACCACCACCCTGTGGACCAACCGTGAATCGATGCACCACGCCCAGCTGACCGAAGCGGTGAACCCGTACAATCCGAATGCCCAGCAGATGTACAGTCAGCTTCAGGGCATGGGGATGACGGAGCAGCAGGCATCCGGCTGGATTGCCCAGCAGATCACCAACCAGGGGCTGATTATCTCGGCAAACGAGATTTTCTGGATATCGGCGGGGATCTTCATCGTCCTGCTGGGGCTGGTGTGGTTTGCCAGACCGCCGTTTGGCGCCGGTGGCGGCGGCGGAGGGGCGCACTAATTCGCGTTGTCCAGAACGCGACAGCGATTGTCAGTTTCGATAAAGCAGCGCTCCTGAAATCAATTCACGATAGTGAAAAGACAACAGGAGCGCATCATGCTGAATACACCCGCCGACAAATACCAGCCTTATCCCACCGTTTCATTGCCCGACCGCCGCTGGCCGGAGCAGACCATCACCCGCGCGCCGCGCTGGCTCTCGACAGACTTACGCGACGGCAATCAGGCGCTTGCCGAGCCGATGGACAGCGCGCGCAAGCTGCAGTTCTGGGATTTGCTGCTGGGCTGCGGATTTAAAGAGATTGAGGTCGCCTTCCCGTCCGCCTCGCAGACCGACTTCAACTTTGTCCGCCAGCTCATCGAAGAGAACCGCATTCCGGATGACGTCACGATTCAGGTGTTAACACAGGCGCGGGAAGATCTCATCCATCGTACTTTTGAATCCCTGCGCGGCGCGAAGCAGGCCACCGTCCACCTGTATAACGCCACCGCCCCGCTGTTCCGCCGCCTGGTGTTCGGTATGGAGAAAGCGCAGATCGTCGAGCTGGCCACCCGCGCCACGCGGCTTATCCGCCAGCTTTGTGAAGAGAACCCTGAAACCCGCTGGCAGTACGAGTACTCCCCGGAAACCTTCTGCTTTACCGAGCCGGAGTTTGCGCTGGAGATTTGTGAAGCCGTGGCGGAGATCTGGCAGCCGTGCGATGAACGGCCAATGGTGATCAACTTACCCGCTACCGTCGAGGTCAGTACGCCGAACGTCTATGCCGATCAGATCGAGTATTTCTGCCGCCACTTCAGCCGCCGCCGCGACGTTTGCATCAGCGTGCATCCGCATAACGACCGCGGAACGGGCGTCGCCAGCGCGGAGCTGGCGGTGATGGCCGGGGCCGACCGCGTAGAGGGCTGCCTTTTTGGCAACGGCGAACGCACGGGCAACGTTTGCCTGGTAACGCTGGCGATGAACCTCTACAGCCAGGGCATTAGTCCCAATCTGGACTTTAGCGATATGAATCGGGTGGTCGAAACGGTAGAGACCTGCAACCAGTTGCCTGTCCATCCGCGCCATCCGTGGGCAGGACGGCTGGCCTATACCGCCTTCTCCGGCTCGCATCAGGACGCCATCAAGAAAGGCTTTGATGCCCGCAGGCCTGGCGATCGCTGGGAGATGCCCTATCTGCCCGTCGATCCGCAGGACATCGGCTGCACCTACGAAGCGGTGATCCGCGTGAACAGCCAGTCAGGAAAAAGCGGCAGCGCCTGGCTTATTGAGCAAAACCACGGCCTGAAGCTGCCCCGCGCCCTGCAGCAGGATTTTAGCCAGCACGTGCAGCAGGAAACGGATCGCCACGGGAAAGAAATGACGCAGAACGCGCTGTGGCAGCTATTCCGCACCCGCTACGGGCTGGTAACGACGCCGCAGCTGGCGCTGCAATCCTACCGCAGCGACGGCCAGCAGGACGGCCAGCTGCGGCTGACGGCAAGCGTCGTCACGCAGGGGGGAACGCGCCAGCTGGAGGGTCAGGGCAATGGTCTGCTCTCCGCTGCCGCGCAGGGCCTGAGCCGCTGGGTCAACGCGCCGTTTATGATTAAGGATTATCACGAACATACGCTGGGCGAACGCAGCGACAGCCGATCGGTGGCCTATATCCGCTGCCTGTTCCAGGACGGCACCAGCAGCTGGGGCGTGGGCATTGACAGCGACGTGGCGCGCGCGTCGCTTCAGGCGCTGTTTAACGCGGTCAGTCGTTCTTAAAGTAATCGCTGGGTGAGATACCCATCGTCCGGCGGAACATCGCCGTAAAGGCGCTGTGGCTGCCGTATCCCAGATCCAGCGCCACGCGCAGCACCGGCTGGCCCTGGGCCAGCCGCACTAAGGCTTCCAGCAGGCGCGCCCTTCTCACCCACTCGCCGTAGCTTAACCCGGTCTGCTGCTGAAAATGGCGGTTCAGCGTACGCTCGCTCATGCCGAGCAAGCTCGCGCTCTGTTGACCGCTCCAGCTTTCACCTGGTAACTGACGGACCTGCCGACACAGCTGGCGTAACGCTTCACTTTCCGGTTCCGGCAGGTGAAACGGCAGCACCGGCATGATGCGAATTTCATCCAGAATGAGCTCATACACGCGCTCGTCACGGCTTCCCGGCGAGTACGACTCAGGTAGCGTCAGGGAGGTGAGGATCAGCTCGCGCAGCAGCGGGGAGATCTGCACGATCTGACAGGTCGCCGGGAGATCGGCTCGCGCCAGCGGATCGATAAACAGCGTGCGGGCTGCAACGTTGCCGGTGATGCGAAGCGAGTGCTGTGTCCCCGCCGGTAGCCAGACGCCGCGCCCGGGCGGCACTACCCAGCAGCCGGATGCGGTATCGACCCGCACGACGCCCGTCAGGCTGTGCAGCAGCTGCGCGCAGTCGTGCTCATGCCACGGCTCGCTATCGCCATGAGCATAATCATGCGAAAACGGCACAAGTGGGCGATGGGTAAAGGAGAAGGTGGTGGTTGTCGTCATGAGGATTGTAGGCCCGGCCAGCGAAGCGCCACCGGGCATCCACAGGCACAATACTAGATGTGCAGTTCCTGCAGTTTTTCTTTTGGCAGGGCCAGCTCTTCATTGCTGTTCACGCGAACGTCACGCTCGATGATGTGACGGGCAATTTCCTGGGCTTCTTCCAGAGAGTGCATCTGGTAAGTGCCGCACTGGTAAACGTTCAGCTCAGGGATCTGGTTCTGCTCTTTCACTTTCAGCACGTCTTCCATCGCCGCTTTCCACGCATCGGCGACGCGTTTCTCTTCAGGCTGACCAATCAGGCTCATGTAGAAGCCGGTACGGCAGCCCATCGGAGAAATGTCGATGATCTCAACGCCGTTGCCGTTCAGGTGGTCACGCATGAAACCGGCGAACAGGTGTTCCAGGGTGTGAATGCCTTTCTCCGGCATCACTTCTTTATTCGGCACGCAGAAGCGCAGATCGAAGACGGTGATCGTGTCGCCGTGCGGGGTGTGCATGGTCTTCGCCACGCGGACTGCAGGTGCTTCCATACGGGTATGGTCGACAGTAAAGCTATCTAATAACGGCATACGTCACCTCCGATAGTGATTTTTTTTAAAATAAACTGAACTCTTCTACAGAATGCACGTCTGAGTATATGAAAGACGCGCATTTGTTATCATCATCCCTGAATTCAGAGATGTATATTTTGGCCACAGCGATGTGGCCTTTTTCTTTTCTGCTTAAGCCTGCTTCGCCAGAAACGCCTCAAACGACTCCGTATCCGCCGCTTCAACCTCTTTCTGACGCACCAGGGACGCGTCGCGCTCCGCGACAAAATCCGCTTCGCTCAGGATCTCTAACGGCTCCTGCATCAGCATCTCACGGTACTCCGCTGAGAGTGAACGCCCTGTGCCGCCAATCCCCTGCTCGATCATGGTGCGCAAAATGCGCGCAGAGAACGTCAGTTCCGGGTTATCAAAGCATTCCACCAGCTGGTCGCAAATCTGTTGATACGCGTCGCCGCCGTCGATGCTGTCCAGGGTGCGGGCAACACGCTTCAGGTCACGGAACAGATCCTTACCAACCTTAGCCAGCGGGAACTGCGCCGTTTCGCAGCCAATACCCAGCGTCAGACCCGGTTTACGGCCTTCCAGAATCACGCGGTTCCAGTTCGTGCGCGTACAAAGCAGTTCGTCTGAACTCATTTCCGGCGCATCCGCCAGCGCGCACCAGACCATAAACAGATCCAGGAAGCGAACCTGCTGCTCGTCAACGCCAATCGGTGAGAACGGGTTGATGTCCAGCGAGCGCACTTCAATGTATTCAATGCCGCCGCGCTGCAGCGCATCCGACGGCGTTTCACCGCTGCGCGTCACGCGCTTCGGACGAATTGGCGCATACAGTTCGTTTTCAATCTGCAATACGTTGCTGTTGATTTGCAGGCGCTTTCCGTCTTTTTCGAGGCCGATTTTCGCGTACTCTTCCGACGGAGTTTTAATCGCCCGCTTCAATCCTGCCACATATTCGTGCAATTCGTTAAACGTAATACCGAGATTGCTTTGCGATTTATTGGTATAGCCCAGATCGCTCATGCGCAGAGAAGTCGCGTACGGAAGATAGTACATGCCGCACTCGGTTTTTTCGAACGGCAGCGTGGTCGGTTTCCCCTGCAGGAACGATGAACAAATGGCAGGCGACGCGCCAAACAGATACGGAATCACCCAGCCAAAACGGTAATAGTTGCGGATCAGACGGAAATAACCGGCGGAGATCGCTTCTTTATCCGTTTCTCCCCCCTTCGCCTGCCAGAACGCCATCGGCAAAGAGAAATTGTAATGCACGCCAGAGATCGTCTGCATCAGCGCGCCGTAGCGATTTTTAAGACCTTCGCGATAGAGCGTTTTCAGCCGACCAATGTTTGACGTGCCGTACTGCGCCAGCTCAATCTCCTGGCCCTGCTCGATATAGCACGGCATGCTGAGCGGCCACATACGTTCATCGCCGAGATTGCGCGCGGTGTAGCGATGGATGTCGCGCAGGATCGTCAGCATATGATCAATATCGCCGTTCACCGGCGTAATGAACTCCAGCAGCGCTTCAGCGAAATCGGTTGTGATCCATTTATGTGTCAGCGCCGAGCCTAACGCCTTCGGGTGACCCGTCGTCGCTAAGCTACCGTCCGCGTTAACGCGCAGCGTTTCACGCTCAAGACCACGCTGAATACCCTTCAGAGCCTGAGGGTGGTTTTCCAGCCAGGCCAGCGCCTGAGATACGTCCGGGATCAAATTGACCTCCCGCCTGTCAAAGTAATGTTACTCAGCATAATTGTAATGGTTGACGATTGAAGGTCGCGTATTCATTCCACCAATTAGTGCCACCACGTCATACCCTGTAGTGTTGCCCACGCCACGAGAACATAGCGCAACGCCTTGCCAAGGCACAAAAAAAAGAGCACCGGTCCCCAGGAGATGCGCATCCATCCCGCCAGCAGACACAGTAAATCGCCTATTACAGGCATCCAGCTTAATAACAGCGTGGCAGCGCCATAGCGTTTTAGCCAGCCGACTGCCTTTTCCTGCCAGCGCGATTTTTCGCGCAGCGGAAAGAAACGCCCAAGAATAACGTTAGTCAGCCCTCCAAGGCTATTACCCATTGTTGCTATTAATACAAGCAGCCAGGGCTGACTCACGCCGGACAACAGCATCGCCACCAGTACCACTTCCGAATTTCCCGGTAACAGCGTGGCGCTTAGAAAACTGCTGGCGAATAATGAGGCAAGTGACAGCGCGTCACTCACAGTAAGCGCACATCCACCGCCGCCATTCCGGCATCACGCGCGGCCTGAATACCGAAGTCGGCATCTTCAAACACGACGCATTTTGCCGCCGGTACGCCCATTAATTCTGCGCAAAGCAGGAAGGTGTCCGGCGCGGGCTTGTGATTTTTAACATGATCGGCGGCCACCACGGCAGAAAAATAGTGGCGCAGGCCAAGATGGTTGAGCAACGCTTCTGCTATCGCGCTCTCGCTGCCCGTCCCGACAGACATCGGGCGACGCCCGTGCCACTCTTTTACCACATCAATCAGTGGCAGAGGGCGTACGGTATCTAAAAGCATGGCTTTTACCGCATCGGTTTTTTCACGCGCGAGAAGGTGTGGGTCGAGATCGGCCTGATTCAGTTCAATCACGGCCTGCGCAATACGCCAGGTTGGGGATCCGTTGAGGGCAATCATCGCCTGAAGGTCGAAACGCATGCCGTAGCGGCCAAGGACCTCGGTCCAGGCTTGACGATGCGTGGGTTCAGTATCCAGGATGGTGCCATCCATGTCGAAGATCAAACCGTCATACTGTGCGTACATCGTGCTCTCGCTAAACGATTAACAAAGCATTACTTTATCGTAAAAGGGGGTTTTTGTCGCTGACAGAGAGTGTGATTGCTGACGGAACGTCGATGAAATAGACAAAAGAAGAGAAGATGGTGCATCCGGGAGGA
>NZ_JADBQO010000042.1:0-40592 GCF_014895875.1 Enterobacter cloacae complex sp. P12RS | reverse complement strand
ATTTAGCCTGATTCAGTAAGGTGTAATCGCCGAGAGTGATATTTCTGCATTGTTATTGAACGCTATCCTTTTATTAAAATTAAATATTAATTTAAAACGGGAATTGTTCTTTAGGTCAATGTAAGAGTGATTTTCAATATGCCATGTTTAATTACAAATTGAAATGAAATTAGAGTGGATATAACTCCCTCCTCCATAAGAGGAGGGATTAAATCATACTTCTTCTACTCTTACCCGCAGCGCTGCCAGCGCCTTGCGCGCCGCCTTCAGCACCTGCTCACACTGCTCTATGGTCAGCGTCAGCGGTGGCTCAATGCGGATGGTTTTCGAGTTGTTGAGCGTGCCGGCTACCAGCACCCGCTGGCGGAACATCTCGCTCGCGAAGTTGTAGCCGATTTCATTGTCGACAAACTCGATTGCCATCAGCATCCCTTTGCCGCGCGCCTCCTGCACCAGATCCGGGTACTCACGCCCCAGCTGGCGGAAGCCATCCAGCAGCATGTCGCCTTTCTGCTCCGCCTGCGCTGGCAGGTTTTGCTCCAGCAGCACGTTGATGGTGGCCAGCGCCGCCGCACAGGCCAGCGGGTTACCGCCAAAGGTGGTGGTGTGCAGGAACGGATTGTCGAACAGCACCGAGAACACCTCCTCGGTGGCAACCGTCGCACCAATCGGCATCACGCCGCCGCCGAGCGCCTTCGCAAGACACAGTATGTCCGGCTGAACGTTCTCGTGCTCGCAGGCAAACATCCTGCCGGTGCGCCCCATCCCGGTCTGCACTTCGTCGAGGATCAGCAGCGCGCCAAACTCATCGCACAGCTGACGCACGGCTGGCAGGTAGCCCTGTGGAGGCAAAATCACGCCGCCTTCACCCTGAATCGGCTCGAGAATCACCGCCGCCACGTCATCGCCGGTTTTACGGCATTCGCTTAGCACGGTGCGCATGGCGTTAATGTCGCCGAACGGCACGTGGCGGAAGCCCGGCAGCAGCGGCATAAACGGTTTGCGGAAGGTGGATTTGGCGGTCGCAGACAGTGCCCCCAGGGATTTCCCGTGGAACGCGCCGCTGGTGGCGATAAAGGTGAATTTCCCGCGTGGCGACTGGTACGCCTTGGCGAGCTTGATCGCCGCCTCGACCGACTCGGTGCCGCTGTTGCTGAAGAAGCTGTATTTCAGCTTGCCGGGCGTTAAGGCCGCCAGCGTTTTCGCGAGCATGGCGCGAAGCGGGTCGAGCAGTTCCTGACTATGGAGAGGTTGTTTCGCAAGTTGATTCTGTACGGCGGAAACCACTACTGGATTACGGTGCCCCACGTTAAAGATACCGAAACCACCCAGGCAATCTATAAACTCCTGTCCCTGGGTGTCGACAAGCGTGTTGAGACTTCCCGCTTGCCACTCTACGGCTCCGTAATCCCCGCCGGCGGTAACAGATTTGCGATACTCCAGAAAACCAGGATTCACATGCTCTTTAAAGTAATCAATGACCTCTCGGTTAAGTTGTTTCATCTCCTCATGATCGAGCGTTCGCTTCTCAATGAGATTCAGTGCGTGCGCGGTACAGGCAAGAGCCGAGGCGCTGGAAGGTAACCTGTTCAAAATATGCTCCCGGGGATCGCGTATCACATGATACTGAGTTAAGTATTGCAGGGATTACGCCACTTCAGATGACTTAACGAAAATCGGGATAAACGCCAGGTTAAAATTATGTTGCGCAATATTTAATCATGCCGGAGCAATCGAAACGGGATTTAGGGGGACAGGGCAACCCGCATTCTCAGGTGCACAAAAAGGCAATTGCACTAAAGGAGTGCATGGCTTGCGGCTCAAGTGGGCGTTAACAGGTCATGCTTTATAGGTAATTTCTTTGCGAAAGTATTTGGAATCAATGAATTATAAAATCTCACAAAAAGTGCGGTTTAAGTGAAATCTGCGATCTCCATCAAGTTTAACAACTAAAGATAAATTGTTTACCGCCGAAAAAACAATAAACCACAAAATTAACATTCGAATAACCTGCAAGGAATGCCCGTCATGTCTTCTCCTTCCTGTGTCACCCAGAATAATTATCCTCTGGACGATGACACCACCTTAATGTCGACCACCGACGTCCACAGCTATATGACCCATGCAAACGACACCTTTGTGCAGGTGAGCGGCTATCAGCTTGATGAGCTGATGGGCCAGCCGCACAATCTGGTGCGCCATCCCGACATGCCAAAAGCGGCGTTTGCCGATATGTGGTACACCCTGCAGCAGGGTGAGCCGTGGAGTGGCATTGTCAAAAACCGACGTAAAAATGGCGATCATTACTGGGTGCGCGCGAATGCGGTACCGATGGTGCGGAATGGGCAGGTGACGGGGTATATGTCGATCCGCACCAAAGCCACGGAGGAAGAGATCGCTGCCGTAGAGCCGCTCTACCGGGCGCTGAATAACGAGAGCTGTAAAAAACGCATCCAAAAAGGACTGGTGGTGCGTAAGGGCTGGTTGGGTAAACTTCCTTCCATGCCGCTACGCTGGCGCGTACGCAGCGTGATGGCGGCGCTCTTTGCCGCGCTTGCCGCTACCCTGATGACCACCTCCGCAGGCTGGGTGCCGCTCGCAGCGGCCGCCGTGATAACGCTACTGGGAACGCTGCTGTTTGAGCAACAGATTGTCCGCCCGATCGAAAACGTCGCGCATCAGGCGCTGAAGGTGGCGACCGGCGAGCGCAACAGCGTGCAGCATCTGAACCGCAGCGACGAGCTGGGGTTAACCCTGCGCGCGGTAGGACAGTTGGGGCTGATGTGCCGCTGGCTCATCAATGACGTCTCAAGCCAGGTGATGAGCGTCCGTGACGGCAGCGACAGGCTGGCGCAGGGGAACGAAGCGCTGAACGATCGTACGCGTCAGACCGTGGCGAACGTGCAGCAGACCGTCGCAACGATGAACCAGATGGCCGCTTCCGTTCAGAGCAACTCAGAAACCGCCGCCGAAGTGGACAAACTCTCCGTCGCCGCGAGCAGCGCGGCGACGAAAGGCGGCAACGCGATGCAGACCGTGGTGAAAACGATGGATGACATCGCCGATAGCACGCAGCGCATCGGCTCGATTACCTCCCTGATTAACGACATCGCTTTCCAGACCAATATCCTGGCGCTGAATGCGGCCGTTGAAGCGGCAAGAGCCGGCGAGCAGGGGAAAGGCTTTGCCGTGGTCGCGGGGGAAGTTCGCCACCTTGCCAGCCGCAGCGCGAATGCGGCTAACGATATCCGCAAGCTGATTGATGCCAGCGCCAGCAGGGTACAGTCCGGCTCGGAGCAGGTGCACGCCGCAGGCCGCACGATGGATGACATTGTCGAGCAGGTGAAAAACGTCACGCAGCTCATCGCGCAGATCAGCCACTCGACGTCCGAACAGGCGACCGGGTTGTCAGAGCTAACCCGCGCGGTGGCGGAACTGGACAGCATTACGCAAAAAAATGCCGACCTGGTCGAGGAGAGCGCGCACATCTCTGCCATGGTGAAACACCGCGCCGGGCGTCTTAAGGATGCGGTGACGGTGCTCCATTGAGCCAGTAATGTTCCGGAAAAGTCGTTTATACCGTAAGGAATAAACGGCTTTTTAATTTGTGGTTGTGACTATTAATGTTTTTTATTGTTAATGAGATATTAAATAACTAAAGAAAGTGCCTCAGTTATTTATCCCTGCCTAAGTCAGTTTTCCCCGATGCTATTTTGCAAAACCCTGTTCTGGTGGTCTGGTAACGATCGATGGGGCGGAATTAATAGCCTCTACCTATCCATTGTGATGGTTATGAAATAAAAAAACGATCAAAGTCATAAAGTTAGCGGATTCGTTACCGATAACAGCGATCGTCTGAGAAATAATCACATCGATGGAGAAAATATGTTCTTACATGACGTAAAGATCGGCACGAAATTATTTCTGGCGTTTGGATTCTTTATTGTCCTGATGGTGATCAGCGCCAGTATGTCCTTACTGAGCCTGAACCGGGCTAACAACGGGATGCAATCCATCATTACCCATGATTATCCCACCACGGTAAAAGCGAACCAGTTAATCGACAACTTCCAGGAATTTATTAGCACTCAGCAGCTCATGCTGCTGGATGAACAGGGAACGTACACGGCACAGTCGCAGCAGCATCTTAAAGAGATCAGCGAGCATATCACGGTGATTTTGGGCGAGCTGAATACGGTGTTGCAGGACCCGAAATCGCAGCAGGTCCTTGCCGAGATCCGCGACGTTCGTCAGCAGTATCTGGACTCGCGCTATCGCATTTTGCAGGCGGTGCAGAATAATGACCGTGCGGGTGCTATCCAGGAGATGATGACCCATACCCTCACCGTGCAGCAGGCCTATAAAGCTAAAGTGCAGGAGCTGATTGCGATTCAGAACCATGAGATGCAGAGCGCGGGGGCGCAGGTGGAAGGAGACTTCAGGTCTAGCCGACTGCTGCTGATCCTGATCACCCTCTTTAGCGTCGCCGCTGGCAGCCTGATTGGCTGGTTTATCGTGCGCGCTATTACCCGCCCACTCGGCGAGGCGGTGAATTTTGCCAATGCCATTTCAGAGGGCGACCTGACGGGCAGCATCACGCCGCACGGCAAAGACGAAACGGGCCTATTGCTGCACGCGCTGATGGAGATGAAAAACCGCCTGCTGGATATTGTGCAGCAGGTGCAAACGGGCTCGGAGAATATCTCCAGCGCAGCCGCGCAGATTGTCGCTGGTAACCAGGACCTTGCTGCGCGCACCGAGGAGCAGGCAAGTTCCGTTGAGCAGACCGCCGCCTCGATGGAGCAGATCACCGCGACGGTGAAAAACACCGCCTCGCACACCGGGGAAGCGACTAATCTCTCGGCAGATGCCGCCACGGTGGTCAAAAACAACGGGGAGATGATGAAGCAGGTGACCAGCAAAATGCGCCTGATTAACGAGACGTCGAACCGGATGTCCGACATTATCGACCTGATCGACGCTATTGCGTTCCAGACCAACATTCTGGCGCTGAACGCGGCGGTGGAAGCGGCGCGTGCGGGCGAGCACGGCCGCGGCTTCGCGGTGGTTGCCGGTGAGGTTCGCCAGCTTGCCCAGAAGAGCGCGTCGTCTGCCAGTGAAATTCGCGAGCTGATCGAGAGCTCCACTAGCCAGACCCAGGACGGGATGAATCTGGTGGAAAAAGCGAGCGCGTTGATCAACGGCATGGTCGGCAACGTGGAGGAGATGGACACGATCCTGCGCGAGATCCGCCAGGCCAGCCACGAGCAGACGGAGGGGATCTCGCAGATCAACAGCGCGATTGGCCTGATTGATGCCACCACCCAGCAGAACTCTGCGCTGGTGGAGGAGTCCGTCGCGGCGGCGGCATCCCTTAACGAGCAGGCGATGCACCTGAAAGAGCTGGTACGCGTATTCCGAGTGAGCGAGCACGCGCCGGCTTAATCCAGCTGGGAGATCTCCAGCGCCGCGCGGTCGATTATGCCGATAATCTGCTTGAGCTGCGCGTCGCTGAGCTCTCCCTGATTTACCTTCAGGTCTAACACCGCTTTAAAGTTATCCAGCGCCCGCTTCATCTGCGGGTTTTTGCGCAGCTCAAAGCCGACGCTACGCGCCTTAATACGCACCTGGATCTGTTCCAGCTGTTCCCGGTTTTCGTCCAGCCAGCGTTGTCCTTCAGCGGTAATCGCAATCTTCTTACGACCGCTCTCTTCTTCCGTAATGGTGATAAAGGTTTGATCCTGCAGATAATCCAGCGTCGGGTAGATCACACCGGGGCTCGGCGTGTAGTTCCCCTGGGTCAGGTTCTCGATCTCTTTGATCAGCTCATAGCCGTGGCTGGCGCTGCGGGTCAGGATATCCAGAATCACCAGTCGCAGGTCGCCGTGGCCGAAAAAGCGCGGTCGGCGTCCACCGCCGTCGTGTTCATGTCGCATGTTATGTCTCTTAATTTGATATATCTAAACTATATCTAAGATATATTCAGATGCAATCTAAAAAATCTTGCTTTTTTACTGATTAGTAATCATTATCATTTAAAATTCAATTCCGATATATCGTATTCACCAGAGAAGAGGCTAAAAATGGCATCTACCCGTTACCCACAGCGCGTGCGTAATGACCTGCGCTTTCGCGAGCTGACGGTGCGCCGCGTTGAGCGCATTAGCGCAGGCTTTCAGCGCATTGTTTTAGGCGGCGAGGCGCTGGAGGGCTTTAGCTCCCGCGGCTTCGACGACCACACCAAAGTCTTTTTCCCTGCACCTGGCACCACGTTTGTCCCGCCGAAGGTCACCGATGAAGGCATCGACTGGGGCGACGGCGTACGTCCACAGGCGCGCGACTATACGCCGCTGTACGATGAGGCAAATCATGAGCTGGCGCTCGATTTCTTCATTCATGACGGCGGGATTGCCAGCGGCTGGGCAGTCGAGGCGAAGGTGGGCGACAGGTTGACGATCGGCGGCCCGCGCGGTTCGCTGGTAGTGCCGGAGGATTACGCCTGGCAGCTGTACGTGTGCGACGAGTCCGGCATGCCGGCGCTGCGTCGACGTTTAGAGAGCATTGCTAAACTGCCGGTTTGTCCGGAGATTCACGCGGTGGTGACCGTAGGTGATGAATCTTATAAGGACTATCTGGCGCACCTGAGTGATTTCAACATCACCTGGGTGGTGGGCCACAGCGAGCAGGCGGTGGCTGACCGTCTGGCGGCGCTGGCCGTGCCGGCGGAGGATTACTTTATCTGGCTGACCGGAGAAGGGAAGGTGGTAAAAAGCCTGAGCCGCCAGTTTGAAACCAACGCGATTGACCAGCATCTGGTGCGTGCCAGCGCATACTGGCACGCTAAATAATCAGGCTGCCGAATCCATCTGCGCTTCGTTAACCTGATGTTCGAGCGAGGCGCATACCTCTTTTAGCGCTTTCTCCTGCTGAGCAAAGTACGCTTCCATATTGCTCAGCGACGAGACCAGCAGCCATGACTCCTCTTTTTCCAGCTCCGCCAGCTCGTTCACTAAGGTGTCGATTTGCTCGCGGACCTGCGCCATTTTTTTGCGGATACGCTCCAGATCGTTCAGCCTGTCGCTCGCCATCAATGGCTCGAACCCCTGCTGCAGGCGGGCCACCAGCGAGCGAATGGTTTTGACGTCGCCGCGCTGTTTGGCCTGGTTGAGCTGCACCATCATCGCGTTGGCTTCCTCTTTCAGATCGTCTGCGACTAAATCCGGATGGCAGAGCTTGCTCGCCTGCCGCCAGAGGCGCTTGAGTTCGTTCTGATCTTCTTCCGAGAGATGTTTGCCCTTGCGCAGCCGCACTTCGGCATCGTGATGCTGTTCGCGATACTTCTCGTACTCTTCGTTGGCCTCGTCGCGCGCCTGACGCGCGGGCTCTTCTTCGCGCGTTAAGCCGCTTTCCAGTTCGAGCGCTTCGGCCAGCAGGTTGGTAATCAGATTGCTTTGCTGCTCCAGATGCTTACGCGCCTGAGTGGCCTGGACGGAGTCAGCCGGGAGATCGCGCCAGCGCTGGGTAAGCGTCGCCAGCACCTCCACCGCCTGCGCCATATAGCGCTGACAGCGGCGGTAATCCTCCTCGCGACGACGTGCCTCCGCCTGCTGACGACGCAGGTTCAGCTCCGCCAGCGTTTTACGCAGGGCGAGGATCTGCTGCATCAGCGGTCCGAGGCGGGAGAAATAGAGATCGTTGAACTCATCAAGCTGCTGCACGCGCGCGTTGCGGCGGTCAATCAGATCGCGCAGACGCTCTTCCAGCGCCTTCAGCTCCAGCTTGCTGGCGGCTACCTGTGGGTCACGCCACTGGGTCACGGCGCGTTGGCCCTGCAGCCAGGCGGTTATGGCCGCCATGGCCGAGGTATAGTTCTTTTCCTCAAGCGCCACGACGATTGCCTGTAGCTCATCGTCAAACGCTTCATTTTTCAGGCGTGTCAGCTGGCTCTGGATGATGTCGTCATCTTCCAGTTCAATGGCATTTTTAATGATTTCTAGCCGTTTGATCGGTGTGCTCATGATGCCTTTCGCTTTGGCGCTTAAGTATTTGAGTTAAGGGTAGTTGTTGTAAAAGCTACAGGAAATAATACACACGGATGATGATCGGCGCGATGGGGGATTTCTTTAGATTTTACAGAGTGTGAAGATGAGCGCTTAACAAAAGAATAAGAGTGCTGCTTTTTGAGGTTAAACTTAATTCATTGAAATATATAGAAATAATATCTAAATAAAGACAGGTCACTGCGCAAAATACGGAAGAAAGGTATTACGATTCGATAAAAAATCTGCAGATTGGACGGTGAGCCAAAGAAATGAACACCCTTTCCCGTCCGGGGGGGCAGTGTGGGGGTAAAGATAAGGAGCACTCAGGCAGCTGGCAGGACAATCCTGGCCGTGAATACGGCTCGATAACGTAAAATTATCTGACTTACGCGTCAGGTGTAGGCGTAAACTACACGGCAGTTGAGCATCTGTATATCAATTGAAGGCACATATTGTTTCTAACGAATTTACGCTGGACATACGTACGTGTTTTAACCCGGTGAGATTGTCGCTGCTTTAAGATAGAGCCAACACCCTTGGAGTACAGGGTTGGCTTTTTTGTTGCGCGCGCGTGGGCTGTTGATTTTCCGGAACCCATCAGAACCAACGATTATGTTTTACATAAAAATAGGAAACGATGATGATCCATGCAAAGGTAAGTATACCAAAATAGTCAGGCAGGAAACGCGCGAAGAGATAAGCGCCAGCAACAATGAGTGCTATAGGGATGTAATAAATATAGGACTGCAGAAACCATAAGATTGCTCGTTTCATCTTTTTAATAACTCATGTCAATAATTGATCATCATTGTCATAAGGGGCAAGGAAGAAAATGAAAAAAAGCGGTAGAGTGGCAATTTATGTTCTGGTGGTGATTATTTTCTTTCTATCTATTCCAGAGGTCGTCGTTCGAGTACTCACTCCGGAGCAGTTTGCTCGATTGAGTGATTTTACAAGCTTTGGAGGCTTGTTCAGTCATATCCTTTCTTTATTGATTTTCCTGGGCTTAGCGTCAATTCTGCTGGGCGTACTTGCCATTTTTGTTACGAAAAAAATCTACCGGCATTTCGCTCGATACAAAAGCTAATCATGAAAACTGATCCACAAGGTGGTCGTCGAGGCGAAGTTAAGCCTGTTCTGCTCTGCGTCATACAGTGGGGTCTGGATTGAAATCGGGTTCAGTTAAGAAGCAGGGTAACGATAAAGGTTCGCTATCAGTAACATAGAAAAAAAAGCCACTCGCTGGAGTGGCTTAATTATATGATTATAAAGCTAAAATTTGGTGGCCCCTGCTGGACTTGAACCAGCGACCAAGCGATTATGAGTCGCCTGCTCTAACCACTGAGCTAAGGGGCCGTGGCGGTGAATTATAAAGTAACTCCCCGCAGCAATCCAGCCATTCACACCTGCCTGCTGTTTTTATAAACAACGCATTATCAATCCTTTATACTTCCATTACGACGTATCAGCGGGAGTAAAGATGATCAACGACATTCTGGCCCCTGGCCTGCGGGTGGTGTTTTGCGGAATCAACCCGGGAAAGTCCTCGGCGCACACCGGCTTTCACTTCGCCCATCCGGGCAATCGCTTCTGGAAAGTGATCTACCAGGCCGGGTTTACCGACAGGTTACTCAAGCCGGAAGAGGAGCAGCACCTTCTGGACACGCGCTGCGGAATTACCATGCTGGTCGAGCGGCCGACGGTACAGGCAAGCGAGGTCAACCTGCATGAACTGCGCAGCGGCGGGCGGGAACTGGTGAAGAAGATTGAAGACTATCAGCCCGCCGCGCTGGCGATCCTCGGAAAGCAGGCCTACGAGCAGGCGTTCAGCCAGCGCGGGGCTAAGTGGGGCAAGCAGAGCATCATGATTGGCGTTACACAGGTGTGGGTGTTGCCGAATCCTAGCGGGCTCAACAGAGCGACGCTGGATAAGCTGGTGGAGGCCTACAGGGAGTTGGATGAGGCGCTGATGGTGCGGGGGCTTTAGCTCCTTTGCGGCCTGATGCCCTCACCCTGGCCCTCTCCCACGGGGAGAGGGAATAAACAAAAAAAAGCTCCCGATTGGGAGCTTTTTGCTGTTTACCAGGATTAGTCGTCCAGGAAGCTACGCAGCACTTCAGAGCGGCTTGGATGACGCAGCTTACGCAGCGCCTTCGCTTCGATCTGACGGATACGTTCGCGGGTCACGTCGAACTGTTTACCCACTTCTTCCAGCGTGTGGTCGGTATTCATGTCGATACCGAAACGCATACGCAGCACTTTTGCTTCACGGGCGGTCAGGCCAGCCAGAACGTCGTGCGTGGCGGCACGCAGGCTCTCGGTAGTAGCCGAGTCCAGCGGCAGCTCGAGGGTGGTATCCTCGATGAAATCCCCCAGATGCGAATCTTCATCGTCACCGATCGGTGTTTCCATGGAGATTGGCTCTTTGGCAATCTTCAGCACTTTACGGATCTTGTCTTCCGGCATCAGCATGCGCTCGGCCAGCTCTTCAGGCGTCGGCTCACGGCCCATCTCCTGCAGCATCTGGCGGGAGATACGGTTGAGCTTGTTGATGGTCTCAATCATATGAACCGGAATACGGATGGTGCGAGCCTGGTCCGCGATAGAGCGGGTGATCGCCTGACGGATCCACCATGTCGCGTAAGTAGAGAACTTGTAACCACGACGGTATTCAAACTTATCTACCGCTTTCATCAGACCGATGTTGCCTTCCTGAATCAGATCCAGGAACTGCAGACCGCGGTTGGTGTATTTCTTAGCGATAGAGATAACCAGACGCAAGTTCGCCTCAACCATCTCTTTCTTCGCACGGCGCGCTTTCGCTTCACCGATGGACATACGACGGTTGATGTCTTTGACCTGCTCGATGGTCAGGCCGGTCTCTTCTTCAATTTGCTGCAGCTTCTGCAGACCGCGATAGACATCGTCCTTCACATCGTGCAGTTTTTCAGACCACGGCTTGTTCATCGCGATAGCCGCGTTGAACCAGGTTTCGCTGGTTTCGTTGCCGGTGAAGAGGGTGATGAAGTTCTTCTTCGGCATTTTGCACTGCTCAACGCACAGCTTCATGATGATGCGTTCCTGGGTGCGTACGCGATCCATCATCACGCGCATGCTGTTTACCAGGTAGTCGAACTGTTTTGGCACCAGGCGGAACTGTTTGAATACTTCAGACAGCTTCAGGATCTCTTCCTGAGCGGCGGCATGGCTGCGGCCTTTCGCTTTGATGGTGTCACGCGTTACTTCGTACTGGGTACGCAGCTCGGCAAACTTCTCGCGCGCCAGTTCCGGGTCGATGCTGTTGTCATCGTCCGCGCTGTCGTCGTCTTCTTCCTCATCTTCATCTTCGTCGTCATCCATCTCTTCCTGAGACAGCTCTGAACCGACGTGAGTGGCGGTAGGCGCCATATCTTCTTCAGCGTTCGGGTCGACAAAACCGGTGATCAGGTCAGACAGGCGCGCTTCTTCCGCTTCAACGCGATCGTACTGCTCCAGCAGATAGGTAATCGCTTCCGGGTATTCGGCAACAGAGCACTGAACCTGGTTGATCCCGTCTTCGATGCGCTTTGCGATGTCAATTTCGCCTTCGCGGGTCAACAGTTCAACGGTACCCATTTCGCGCATGTACATGCGGACCGGGTCAGTGGTACGCCCGATTTCAGATTCCACGCTGGACAGGACCTGTGCAGCAGCTTCTTCCGCATCTTCGTCAGTGTTGTTGGAGGTTTCAGCCAGCAACAGATCATCGGCATCCGGTGCTTCTTCCATCACCTGAATGCCCATGTCATTGATCATTTGGATGATGTCTTCGATCTGGTCTGAATCGACGATATCTTCCGGCAGATGGTCATTGACCTCGGCATAGGTCAGATAGCCTTGCTCCTTACCGCGTTGGACAAGAAGTTTCAGCTGTGACTGCGGGTTTTGCTCCATAAGACGGTATCCACACTTAATTCGTTTGATTGGTGTCGGCGATGGTGCTGCCAACCTTTAAAGCGAGGGCGTACTTATATTTTTGCCGCTGCCTCTCAGTGCGGCTGCCGGGGGCTTCCCGATCGATATTCGGCACTTAAGCCGTTAAATTTTTTATTTCTTCGCCAGCTCCTGGTTAATCATCCAGAGCTCCCGGCGTTCTTCGCTGCTTAAGCCATGGGTGCGCTCGCGAGCTATCAACTCTTCCTGGCGCAACTCAAGCATCGAATCAAACATATGGTTGAGCGAGTCGGTGAACGTTTTTTCTGCAATTTCCTTATCTGCTATATCGTCCCACATCGACAGTTTTTCAAGGGTAGCGGCCTCTTTTGTGCCGCGATAATGCTCTAAAAGTTGTCCGGTGGTCAGACCTGGCTGAGACAAACAAGTGTTGACCAGTTCTGAAAATAAGCCAAGTCCGGGCAACTTTTCGTGGTTCAAACCCGCCAGCGACGGCACTTGCGGAGCAAGTTCGGGGTTTTGCACCAGTAACCCTATCAGTATACGCATGGTTGTGCGTTTTAGCTGAGGCGCGGGGCGAACCGTGCCGTTTTCAGCCTGTTTAGGCATTAAACGTTCAAGCTGGCTGTCATCCAGGATACCGAGCTTGTTGCCTAACTCCTGACGCAGGTAGATGCGCAGCGTTTCGCCGGGCACCTGGCTGATTAACGGCAGCGCCAGAGTACTGAGCTGCGCGCGCCCGTCAGGGGTACTCAAATCCACCTGCGGCATCAGGCTGTTAAACAGAAACGTGGAGAGCGGCTGTGCCTGCTCCATCCGCGCTTCGAATGCCGCTTTGCCCTCTTTACGCACCAGCGTATCCGGGTCTTCACCGTCGGGCAGGAACATAAAGCGTAGCTGACGTCCGTCGGTCATATACGGCAGCGCGGTTTCCAGCGCTCGCCAGGCGGCGTCGCGTCCGGCTCGGTCACCGTCGTAACAGCAGATGACGTTGTTGGTCACCCTGAACAGCAGTTGAATATGATCGGCAGTGGTGGACGTACCTAACGACGCAACCGCGTAGTTAATGTCGTACTGCGCCAGCGCAACGACGTCCATATAGCCTTCGACGACCAGCAGACGCGGAGGTTCCGCATTGTCCTGCTGCGCCTCATAAAGACCGTACAACTGGCGGCCCTTATGGAAAATATCGGTTTCCGGAGAGTTGAGGTATTTCGGCAGGGCATCACCCAGCACGCGACCACCAAAACCAATTACCCGGCCACGCTTGTCGCGGATCGGGAACATCACCCGTTCACGGAAGCGGTCGTAGCTTCGTCCCTGGTCGTTAGTGACCAGCATGCCTGCGTCGATGAGGGATTTACGATCTTCGCTATTGCCGCCAAAACGCTTTAACACGTTGTCCCAGCCGGGCGGGGCGTAACCAATAGCGAAACGCGCAATCACATCGTCGCTCAGTCCGCGCTTGTTCAGATACTGACGCGCAGGCTCAGCCGCAGAGTGCTTAAGAGACTGTTGGTAAAACGAATTCAGGCCATCCATCAGTTGATACAGAGTTTGCCGCTGATGGCGCTCGATCTGACTTGGCCCACTGCCTGCTTCATACGGCACTTCAAGATTATGCATCGCCGCCAGTTCTTCGACGGTTTCAACGAACTCGAGCTTGTCGTAGTTCATTAAAAAATCGACGGCATTACCGTGTGCGCCACAGCCGAAGCAATGGTAAAACTGCTTTTCACCGTTTACGGTGAAGGAGGGGGTTTTTTCGTTATGGAACGGACAGCACGCATGGTAGTTCTTGCCCTGCTTTTTCAGCTTTACCCGCGCGTCGATGAGATCGACGATGTCGGTTCTGGCGAGCAGGTCATTGATGAAAACGCGTGGGATTCTTCCGGCCATATGCCCCAAAAATTTAAGCGACTTATAAACGAAAACAAGCCGCGCATTCCTTCCGGAAGCACGGCCTTACGACTACTACTCTGTCTGTCAATTGAGGGCGTTGGCCCTCAACAGATTAGTACAGACGAGTACGGCGTGCGTTTTCGCGAGCCAGTTTCTTCGCGTGACGTTTCACAGCGGAAGCTTTAGCGCGCTTACGTTCGGTCGTTGGTTTTTCATAAAACTCACGACGACGAACTTCAGCCAGAACACCTGCTTTCTCGCATGAACGTTTGAAGCGACGCAGTGCTACGTCGAACGGCTCGTTTTCACGTACTTTAATTACCGGCATGTAACTCTCACCTTTAATAAATTCGGTTTGCCGCTGGCATCAACGCCAGCTTATTTCAAAATGGTGCGGAATTTTACTGCAAATGCTGCTGCTTTGTAAAGCACCGATGCGATTTTGAAAGGGACTTTAATAAGGGTGAGGAGTATACACGAGCCTTCTTCCTGGGGCGAACAAAGTTTTACATCAACCCGCCCAGGCTCTACACTGCGCGGTATTGAAACGAGGTAAAACAAGTCATGCGTGTACTGGGTATTGAAACATCCTGCGATGAAACCGGCATCGCCATTTACGACGACGAAAAAGGGCTTCTGGCCAACCAGCTGTATAGTCAGGTGAAATTGCACGCTGACTACGGCGGCGTCGTACCTGAACTGGCCTCTCGTGACCACGTGCGTAAAACGGTTCCCCTGATTCAGGCGGCGCTGAAAGAGGCCGGATTAAGCTCAACCGATATTGACGCCGTAGCCTATACCGCAGGGCCGGGTCTGGTCGGTGCGCTGCTGGTCGGCGCGACGGTAGGGCGTTCGCTGGCCTTCGCGTGGGACGTTCCCGCCATTCCGGTTCACCACATGGAAGGGCATCTTCTGGCACCGATGCTGGAAGACAATCCGCCTGAGTTCCCGTTCGTGGCGCTGCTGGTTTCCGGCGGGCATACCCAGCTGATTAGCGTAACGGGTATTGGCAAGTACGAGCTGCTGGGCGAGTCGATCGACGACGCCGCCGGCGAAGCGTTCGACAAAACCGCCAAGCTGCTGGGTCTGGATTACCCAGGCGGCCCGATGCTGTCAAAAATGGCGTCGCAGGGAACGGAAGGGCGCTTTGTTTTCCCGCGTCCGATGACCGACCGTCCGGGGCTGGATTTCAGCTTCTCCGGGCTGAAAACCTTCGCGGCGAATACTATCCGCAATAACGACAACGACGAGCAGACCCGCGCCGATATCGCCCGCGCGTTTGAAGACGCGGTGGTGGATACGCTGATGATCAAGTGCAAGCGTGCGCTGGATCAGACCGGGTTTAAGCGCCTGGTGATGGCGGGCGGCGTCAGCGCCAACCGCACGCTGCGTGCGAAGCTTGCGGAGATGATGCAAAAGCGTCGCGGGGAAGTGTTCTACGCGCGTCCGGAATTCTGTACCGATAACGGGGCGATGATCGCTTACGCCGGTATGGTGCGCCTGAATGCGGGGGCAACGTCCGACCTGAGCGTGTCCGTGCGTCCGCGCTGGCCGCTGGCGGAACTGCCTGAGGCGTAACCCCCTCACCCTAACCCTCTCCCCACAGGGAGAGGGAAATTTACGACTACACCCGCAGCATCCCTTTCTCTTCCAGAAACGCAATAATCGTCCCCAGACCATCACCCGCCTTCAGGTTGGTAAACGTCCACGGGCGCTCGCCGCGCATGCGGTTAGTATCACGCTCCATCACCTCCAGCGACGCCCCCACGTATGGCGCAAGATCGGTTTTGTTGATCACCAGAAAATCGGATTTGGTGATCCCCGGTCCGCCCTTGCGCGGGATTTTTTCCCCTTCGGCCACGTCGATCACGTAAATAGTCAGGTCCGCCAGCTCCGGGCTGAAGGTCGCGCTCAGGTTGTCGCCGCCGCTTTCAACGAAGATCAGATCCAGATTACCGAACTTCTCGCTGAGCGCTTCTACCGCCGCGAGGTTCATTGAGGCATCTTCGCGGATGGCGGTATGCGGGCAGCCTCCCGTCTCCACGCCCACGATGCGCTCCGGCTCAAGCGCGCCCGCCTCGGTGAGGATGCGCTGATCCTCTTTGGTGTAGATATCGTTAGTGACCACCGCCAGATGGTACGTGTCGCGCATCGCCTTGCAGAGCGCTTCCAGCAGCGCGGTTTTGCCCGATCCTACCGGACCGCCTACGCCCACGCGCAGGGGATGTTTGTAATCAGCCATGTTGACTCCTCAGGAACGGAATAGTCGTGAATATTGTGTTTCGTGGCGCGCGGAGGCGATGGCCGACAGTGGCGTAGCTGCCCCCAGCGCGTCGTCGCCACGTAAAAATGCCTGTTCAAACCCGGCGGCAAAATGGTCGCTCAGCTCGATAATCAGCTGCTGCGCCGCCTGCTGTCCGAAGGGGACGAGCTTGACGCCCGCCATCACCGCGCTCTCAATCCAGCTGTAGCCGAGGCTCAGCGCCAGCTCGCGCGCGCCAATGCCCCAGCGCACGCCGAGCCACGCCATGCCGCAGAGCTGGCTCTGTGCAAACAGCGGCAGCCACTCTGCCGGGCAGTTCGGCTCCCAGCTTTTAATCAGGCGCGTAAAGGCCGCACCACGGTTGCGCTCCTCTTCGCGCAGCTCGCGCGTTTCCCGGCAGGCGAGCAAATATGCCGTCCAGCGTTTTGCTGCCGCGACGTCCTGCTGTTCGCAGGCCCGGAGCAGCCGGATAAACATCGGCAGATCGACGCAGAAAAAACTCTGCTCCATCTGCTGGATCTGCCAGCGTTTAAAGGCGTCGGCGTTTGTAACCCAGCCCGCCTCAACGGCCCACTCCAGCCCCTGCGACCAGGTAAACGACCCGACCGGCAGGCTGCTGCTGGAGAGCTGCATCAGGCGCAGCCGCTGGCGGGCGTGCTCCATCAGCTCATCAGCGCCAGCAGGGCGGAGACGATCAGCCCGCTGCCGAAGGTTTTACGCAGCCCGTCGTGGCGGCGCAGCAGCAAGCCTGCGGCGAAACTGGCGCACAGCACCGTCGCGCTGGCCAGCATAAACCCACTGGTGAACAGCCAGAAGCTGTGGCCAGACATCTCCACGCCGTGCGCCCAGCCGTGGAACATCGCCAGGGCAGGTACCGCCAGCAGCAGGCGGTTTTCAGTTTTAAACATCATCACCCCGCAGACCGCCAGCGAGGCGATAATCAGCATCTCCATGCCGCTAAAGCCGCCGAGCAGGCTGCCCGCAACGGCACCAACAAGCATCATGCCGAGGGTGGCAAACGGCAGCAGGAGCTTGCGGCCGCTCAGGGCAGACAGCACGCCAGCCCCGGTAAGCATCAGCAGGTGATCCAGCCCGGTCAGCGGATGGAGAAAACCGGCCTGAAAGCTGTCGGCGCCGTGGCCGGGATGCGCGAGCGCGGGAACGGAAAAAGCCAGCAGTAACAGCGGTAAATACTTACGCATGATTGATCCTTAATGTGAATGAGCGTGAGAGTGACTGTGGGCATCGCTGGCGTAAGCGCCCGCTTCCGGTTCAAACGGCAGGCTGGCGAAGGTTACCTCCAGCCCGAACTGGCGCAGCATGTCGTCGAGAACGTGATCGTGGTGATAGCGCAGCTCGCCGGGCATGACCTGCAGCGGTACGTGGCGGTTGCCCAGGTGGTAGCAGGCGCGGGCGAGCAGGAACGGATCGGCGCAGCGCACCACGGAAACCGACTCCGGGGCGGCGATCACTTCGATCACTTCGCTGCCGTCGTCGGTGGTCAACAGGTCGCCCCCGCGCAACAGCAGGCCGCGCGGCAGCATCAGTCCGGCTTCGCGCCCGTCGTTAAGCGCCACGCGGGCGCGGCTTTTCACCCGCACGTCAATCGGCAGTGTGACGCTGGCGGTAGTCGGATGCGCGTGGTCCAGGCGTTGGGTCAAATAGATCATCTTCACTCCTCAAAACAGGAAATAGCGTTGCGCCATCGGCAGAACGTCGGCCGGTTCGCTGGTTATCAGTTCGCCGTTGACGCGCACCTCGTAGGTTTGCGAGTCAACGGTGATATTCGGCTGCAGGGCGTTATGGATCATGTCGGCCTTTTTCACCGTCCGGCAGCCTTTTACCACCGCCGTGGCGCTCTGCAGGCTGAGCTGCTGCGGGATGCCGTTCGCGTGGGCCGCCTGAGAAACAAACGTCAGCCGCGTGGCGTGACGTGCTGTGCCCAGCGCGCCAAACATCGGGCGGTAATGCACCGGCTGCGGCGTGGGGATCGAGGCGTTGATGTCGCCCATCGGCGCGCAGGCGATCATCCCGCCTTTGACGATGGTGGCCGGTTTTACGCCAAAGAAGGCGGGGGACCAGACCACCAGATCCGCCAGCTTGCCCGCCTCAATCGAACCGACTTCATGGGCGATGCCGTGGGTCAGTGCCGGGTTGATGGTGTATTTGGCGACATAGCGCTTCACGCGGAAGTTGTCGTTATCGCCGGTCTCTTCCGGCAGCGCGCCGCGCTGGACCTTCATGCGGTGCGCCACCTGCCAGGTGCGGATAATCACTTCCCCGACGCGGCCCATGGCCTGCGAATCTGACGAGGTGAGCGAGAACGCGCCGATATCGTGCAGCACGTCTTCCGCGGCGATGGTCTCCCGGCGAATGCGGGATTCGGCAAACGCTACGTCCTCGGCGATATCCGGGTCGAGGTGATGGCAAACCATCAGCATGTCGAGGTGCTCGTCGATGGTGTTCACCGTGTAGGGCAAGGTCGGGTTGGTGGAAGAGGGCAGAATATTCGGGTGCGCGCAGGCGGTGATGATATCCGGCGCGTGGCCGCCGCCCGCGCCTTCGGTGTGGAAGGTGTGGATCGTGCGCCCGCCGATGGCCGCCAGCGTGTCCTCGACAAACCCGGACTCGTTCAGCGTGTCGCTGTGCAGCGCCACCTGAATATCCATCTCTTCGGCCACCTCCAGCGAGCAGTTGATCGCCGCGGGCGTCGCGCCCCAGTCTTCGTGGATCTTCAGCCCGATGGCGCCGGCGGCGATCTGCTCGCGCAGGGCGTTCGGGTTGGAGCCGTTACCTTTGCCGAGCAGGCCAATATTCACCGGCAGCGTATCGGCGGCCTGCAGCATGCGGGCGATATACCACGGCCCCGGCGTGCAGGTGGTGGCGTTGGTGCCCGCCGCCGGTCCGGTGCCGCCGCCAATCATGGTGGTGACCCCGGAGACCAGCGCCTCTTCCGCCTGCTGAGGGCAGATCCAGTGGATGTGGGTGTCGATCCCGCCGGCGGTGACGATCTTCCCCTCGGCGGCAATCACTTCCGTCGCTGCGCCGATCGGGATCGTCACGCCGGGCTGAATGTCCGGGTTCCCGGCTTTGCCGACGGCGAAGATCCGCCCGTGCTTCACGCCGATATCGGCCTTCACGATCCCCCAGTGGTCGACGATCAGCGCGTTGGTGAGAACCAGATCCACGCAGCTGTCAGCGGTCATCTGCCCCTGACCCATGCCGTCGCGGATCACCTTCCCGCCGCCGAACTTGACCTCTTCGCCGTAGACCGTGAGATCGTTTTCCACTTCGATCCACAGCTCGCTGTCCGCCAGCCGCACTTTATCCCCGGTAGTGGGGCCGAACATGTCGGCATACGCCTGACGTGAAATTTCAGCCATGTTTCACCTCGCCCATGACCTCGCCGCGAAAGCCAAAAATGCGCTGCGCGCCCGTCACCTGCACCAGCGTCACCTCTCGCTTCTGGCCTGGCTCGAAGCGCACGGCGGTACCCGCCGGAATGTTCAGCCGGTAGCCCCTGGTGGCTTCGCGATCAAACTTCAGCGCCGGGTTGACCTCGTAAAAGTGATAGTGCGATCCGACCTGGATCGGCCTGTCGCCGTGGTTTTCAACAACAACACTTTGGGCTTCACGCCCGACGTTGATCGCAATAGTGCCGGGCTGGATCTGGTATTCACCTGGGATCATCACGTGCTCCTTACACGATCGGGTTGTGGACGGTGACGAGCTTGGAGCCGTCCGGGAAGGTGGCTTCCACCTGAATATCCGGGATCATCTCCGGCACGCCCTCCATCACCTGATCGCGCGTCAGGACGTGGCGGCCCGCCTCCATCAGCGCGGCGACGGTTTCGCCGTCGCGCGCGCCTTCCATGATGAAGGCGCTGATCAACGCGACCGATTCCGGGTAGTTGAGCTTTACCCCGCGCGCAAGGCGGCGTTCGGCAACCAGCGCGGCGGTAAACAGCAACAGCTTGTCTTTTTCTCTGGGGGTCAGTTCCATAACGTTTCTCTTATGTCTGCCAGATGCGCGGCGAACAGGCGGTTTTGGTGGTGAGAAGCGGGCGAAGCGACTGCCAGATGTCGCGCATCGCCCGCTGGCAAATCAGGTTGTCGTGGGAGAGAAAACGCACCGACAGCAGAGCGTCGGTGTGAGTTGCCCCCGCAAAATGGCCCAGAGGCGCGAGCAGCGTGCGCACCGTGTCGAGATGCTCTTCCCGGGCCGGATAGAACAGCAGGGTGCCGATCCACGGGTGTCCGGCAACGGGCGTGAGATCGCCGTCGCCGAGGTGCTGGCGCTCTATCAGGCGCGGTTCGTCATCCACCCACACCTCAAGGCGGCTCTCCAGCGTGCCGTGGCTGAAGGTCTCACCGATTACCGGGCGGCCCAGGCAGTACAGCTCCCACGCCAGCAGCGTGCTGGAGGCCTTAAGGTGGAAGATGGAACGCAGCGCGGCGTTCGCGCCGGGAAAGATAATGGTGTCCTGCGGCAGCCACTCCAGCGTGGCGTTTTCATCAAGATAAAAGTGCTGGCTCAGACGCGCCTGCGGGCCGCTGCTGCGGTAGAACTTGCTGGCGCCGGGCATGGTGATAAGCGCGTGGCTTTTGGCATTGAGCCGAACGGAAATATCCAGCGTATCGCCGCCCACAACGCCGCCGGGCGGGTGCAGCAGATAGAGATGGCAGGTTTTTCCTTCGGGATAAAACGGACGTTGTACGGTGAGCGGCCCGACGTGTCGAGCGGAACGCAGGAGGGTTTTCTCAGGGGTGTGACAAAACTGCAGGGCAAGCGACGCCTGCCAGCCTTTATACGTATTATCAGTGACCTGAGCTGCTAACATGCTGCTTCCATCTGCGCATCATCGGGGTCGTTTCAGTATGCCCTGGCGGAAATGAAGGCTGTCATATGAGTCGCTTATGGATAGAGGAAATTAAAAAGCACGGCCCGGGGCCGTGCTCTGTGTGAAGCATGACGATCCTATTTCAGGTGGTCATGCAATGCTGCACCTGCCTGCTCAAGGGCGACTTTAACCGTTGGCTCCTGGCTCAGCGGGTTAAGCAGGCCGTAATCGTGGATCATGCCGTTATAGCGCGTGACGGTCACCGGGACGCCAGCCGCATCCAGTTTACGCCCGAATGCTTCACCTTCATCCCGCAGAACGTCCAGCTCAGCTGTCTGAATCAGCGTCTCCGGGAAGCCTTTCAACTGTGCAGTGCTGGCGCGAAGCGGAGAGGCAAGGATATTGTTACGATCGGCAGCGCTGGTGGTGTAGTTGTCCCAGAACCATTTCATCATGTTTTTTGACAGGAAGTAGCCATTTTCGAACTGGTGATAGGAAGCCGTATCAAAGCTGGCGTCCGTCACTGGCCAGAGCATCACGTTGTAGCGAATTTTTGGCCCATTAAACTGTTTGGCCTGCAACGCCACTGAAGCCACCATGTTGCCGCCCACGCTGTTACCAACCAGGCCCAGACGGCTGCCGTCCACGCCAATTTCCTGGCCGTGCTCGGCTACCCATTTTGTCGCTTCATAGGCCTGATTGATTGCCACCGGGAAATGGGCTTCAGGTGACGGTGTGTAATCAACGTAAACCGCTGCGGCGCCTGATGCACGAACCAGATCGCGGATTAAACGTTCGTGGGTTGGAAAATCACCCAGCACCCAACCGCCACCGTGGAAGAACATAAATACCGGGAGCGTACCGGCAGCATGTTCAGGCTTCACAATTTTTAGGGCGATCGTCTGGCCATTGACCTGGATCGTTTTTTCAGTCACCTGAGCGGGCGGCAATTTTGCTCCTTGCTGTGCGCCGATCAGTACCTGGCGGGCCTCCTGCGGGGTCATCTGTTCCATCGGTTTCCCTTTGCCAGCATTCAGGACATCAAGAAATGCCTGTACGCCTGCGGTCGGGGCTGGAGTATTGGTGGTTTGAGCGGATGCCGCGGCTGACGCGAAGACGGAAGAAATCAGGATGGCGGTTAATGTTTTCATGGTGGTACCCCTTTTAACGTATTTGATTGGATAACTAAATAGTGCGCTACTTAGTTGTTGGTGTAATACTTGCGCGCAAGATACTTTTAGTCAAACATTATTTATAATTTTTTTTAGACAACAGATTCAGGGTTGATAGAAAAATGAAAGAAAACAAAACACTAGATGATTTATTGTGCTTCTCGCTGTACTCGGTCACCAATGCGTTCGTTCGCCAGTATCGCCCCCTGCTGCAGGAGATGGATCTGACCTATCCGCAATTTGTTGTTTTGATGGCGCTTTATGAGAAAGACAACATCCCGCTTCGCGATCTCAGCGATAAAACCTATTTTGATTCAGGCACATTGACCCCGCTGGTTCAGAAGCTTGAGGCAAAAGGTTTTCTCAACCGTATCGCGGTTGTGGGGGATGAAAGGATGAAAAATGTCGTATTGACCGATAAGGCGAAAGAACTGAAAAAGCAGGTGATGGCGCTGCCGGACCAGATTCGCTGCAGCATGCGGATGAATGATGATGAACTGGAAATGCTAAAAAAACTCTCCCGAACGCTGCTGGAAGATTTGTAAGCGCACTTCGGTGGGGGGGAACCCACCGAAGCGATGTGTCGTTACCGGTAGTCCTCCGCATCCACATCATACCCGGACGGCTCCCAGCGGATCGCCAGCAATGACGCCAGACCGATAAACGGCGCCAGCGCAATCACCCAGAACACGGCGGTGTCGAGAGACGCGACCAGCAGCGGGAACAGGAACAGCGACAGCGTGGAGCTGCTGCGCATCAGCGTCTGGTTGAGACCCACGCCCACGCCGCGCAGCGAGGTCGGGTAGCTCAGCGAGGCGAACGTCATGGTATGCGCGCCCGGGCCAAATCCCTGACCGAACAGGAAAAGCGCCAGCATCGCCACGGCAAGCACCCCTTCAGAGGCACCGTCCGGTCGACCAATCAGCGCCAGCCCCAGCAGCGCCACAAGCTGACAGGCGTAACCCGCCAGCGACATCCGCCACGCGCCGAAGCGCGGCACGTAGCGCACCGCCAGTAATCCGCCGATAAACGCAAAAAGCAGGTTCAGCGCCAGCGAGATCACAATAGTGGTCAGCATAGACTGCACGAAGAAGCTTGAAATAATCACCGGCAGGCCAAAGGCCACGGCGTTATAGGCGAACGAGGAGACGACGGACAGCAGCGTGGCGAGCGTGGTACGCCGCAGATAGATGCCGCGGAACAGGTTCAGATAGTTCGACCATTTGGCTTTATTCACGACAGGCGCAGGCTGGGTGAGCGCATCCTGCGGGACGTGGGCGTTAATATTGTACGACTGCCGCAAAATGGACGCCGCCTCTTTCAGGTTGCCCTGATTCGCCGCCCAGACCGGCGATTCGCTCATATAGCGGCTGCGGATGGCGATAATCACCAGCGCGGGTACCGCGCCAAAGCCGAGAATCAAACGCCAGAGCCAGTCGCTGTGGCTTTCCGGCAGCACGGCGTAGAAAAAGAGAACCAGAAGGTAAGAGATGCTGATCGCCGCATACCAGGTAGGGCACCACATCGCGACGCTGGAGGCCTTATTGCCCGGCCCTTTCAGCCTGGCAAACTCGCTCAGGAACGCCATCGCCACGGGAAGGTCAATCCCCACGCCAAGGCCCATCACAAAGCGCGCGCCCGCCAGCACATATTCATTCGGGGCCAGCGCGCAGGCGATAGCGGCGACGACAAAGAATACCATGTCGGCCATAAAGACGCGGTAGCGCCCGATTTTATCCGTGAGGTAACCGCCGAGCAGCGCCCCGACAATGGCACCAAAGGTAATCGCCGAGGCCACCATGCCGGTACCGGCGGGCGTCAGGTTAAATTCGCGGGTAATGTCTTTAATGCCGAACGCCAGTGCACCCAGATCGTAGGCATCGAGGAAAATTCCCCCGAGCGCGATACCGACCACGATGCGGGCATTTGCCCGGCCCTGTGAGCCGTCATTAACGAGACGTGAAACGTCCGATGCACTGCGCACCCACTGAATGTCGCCATCAGGGGGAATTCCTGCCGTTGAAAGGGGAGTTGTGTCTGTGATTTCTGCCATTTTCTTTTTGTGTGGTTGTGTTGTGTCTCTAACAGTTACCACAGGCAGCAGGTGACAAAAATCACATTTGGTTATAAGGCATAACTAACCGCCTACTCGGGATCTTTTTTCTTTCGCTTGAGCTTCGTCCAGATCTTCGTTTCCTGGCGTCGCCACAGGCGCTGGATATTGTCGTGATGACGCAGCAGGATCAGGCAGGAGAGCATCGATACCGGGAAGGTGAATTGGGGTTTAAACCACCAGACGTAAAACGGGGCGATCAGCGCGCTGACGATGGCACCCAGCGACGAATAGCCGCTCAGCAGAATGGTCAGCAGCCAGGTCCCGGCCATGACGCCGGTTAAGTCCCATCCGATGGGCGCGATGGCACCAAAGGCGGTCGCCACCCCTTTGCCGCCTTTAAAGCCGAAGAATACGGGCCAGATATGGCCGACGCAGGCGGCGATGGCGATGAGCCCCAGCCAGAATGGCGTGACGCCCAGCGCATACGCGCCCCAGACGGGTAGCATCCCCTTCAGAACATCAAAAATCAAAACCGCTACGGCTGCTCCCTTGCCGCCAATTCGAAGCACGTTGGTCGCTCCCGGATTCCCGGAACCACTTTCACGCGGGTCAGGTAACCCGGCAATGCGGCAGACCAGAATGGCGCTGGAGATTGAGCCGCAAAGATAGGCGAGGAGGATCATTCCAGGCGCGATTGCACTCATAACGCTGTTCCGTTTTGAAAATGTATCTGTATTCTCAGCATCTGTGGATAATACGCATAATTCGCCGGAAGTGGTATCCGGTTTAGCCAAAAAGCAGGCAGGTCGTGATGGATATTGTATTTATAGAGCAACTTTCGGTAATCACCACAATTGGTGTTTACGACTGGGAACAGACCATCGAGCAGAAACTGGTGTTCGATATCGAAATGGGATGGGATAACCGCAAATCGGCAAAAAGCGATGACGTGAATGACTGTCTGAGCTATGTCGACATCAGCGAAGCGGTGATCGGCCACGTGGAAGGACAGCGTTTTGCGTTGGTGGAACGGGTGGCGGAAGAGGTGGCGGATCTGCTGCTGACCAAATTCAACTCACCGTGGGTACGCATTAAGCTGAGCAAGCCGGGGGCAGTGGCGCGCGCGGCCAACGTAGGCGTCATTATCGAGCGTGGCACAAATCTGAAAGGAAAGATTTAACGTCATAATTGCTAAACCATTTTAGGTTATATCGGTCTTAAGGCTGTATCTTTCACGGTAGCCGTTAGGGGCGACCGTTTTTTTATATCTTTTTTAGGGGTTTATAGATGAGCGATATGCACTCGCTGCTGGTGGCGGCAATTCTGGGTGTGGTCGAAGGATTGACGGAGTTTTTGCCGGTTTCCAGTACGGGCCATATGATTATCGTTGGCCATCTGCTGGGCTTCGAAGGCGATACCGCAAAGACGTTTGAGGTGGTAATTCAGCTGGGCTCGATTCTGGCGGTGGTGGTGATGTTCTGGCGTCGCCTGTTTGGCCTGATCGGCATCCATTTTGGCCGTCTGCCGCAGCGTGAAGGAGAGGGCAAAGGCCGCCTGACGCTGATTCACATCCTGCTCGGGATGATCCCGGCGGTGGTATTGGGGCTGGTATTCCACGACACCATTAAATCGCTGTTTAACCCGATTAACGTCATGTACGCGCTGGTGGTGGGCGGTTTCCTGCTGATTGCCGCGGAAGTTTTGAAGCCAAAAGTCCCGCGTGCGGAAGGCCTGGACGATATGACCTATCGTCAGGCGTTTATCATTGGCTGCTTCCAGTGTCTGGCGCTGTGGCCGGGCTTCTCCCGTTCAGGTGCGACCATTTCAGGCGGGATGCTGATGGGCGTGAGCCGCTATGCGGCGTCCGAGTTCTCGTTCCTGCTGGCGGTGCCGATGATGATGGGCGCCACCGCGCTGGACCTTTACAAAAGCATTGGCTTCCTGACCACAGGCGATATTCCGATGTTTGCCGTGGGCTTTATCACCGCCTTTATCGTAGCGCTGATTGCCATCAAAACCTTCCTGCAGCTGATTAAGCGTATCTCGTTTATTCCGTTCGCGATCTACCGCTTTATCGTCGCGGCTGCGGTGTACGTGGTCTTCTTCTGATAACCGATTGCCCTCACTCTTTCGGCTGAGGGCAACGCTTTTCCTTCCACGCGGTAACCGCGTCAATCCGCCGTTTGGTTAGCTCCTCGCGAATCTCCGGGCCTTTAAATCCTGCCTCAACCACGTCTTTCGTTGGCACCGCTTTTGCGACTTCCCACGCTTCGCGCAGCAAACGCCCCTGGGGATAATCGGAGGCTTCAAACCCGGTGCGACCGCGCACGTCCGCTTCGCTGGTGAGCGCAATCTGCTCCACGCGCTGCGGCTTGCGCCAGGCGTCGATATTATCGAACAGCTTCACGATGGTGGCGGGCTTCAGGATCGGGAAGGTATGGATCAGGTCGTGGAACTCGGCGACCAGCTTTGCCAGATCGCGGATGTCATTCGGCACGCGCAGACGCTGGCAGAGCCCGTCAACCAGCTTTACCCCCGCCGGACCGTGCCCGTGATGGCGCGGCCAGAACTCTTTCGGCGTTAAGCCTTTGCCGAGATCGTGGCACAGGGTGGAAAAACGTACGTCCACCTCAGGGCTGAGCATGGCGGCCATGCTCAGCGTCATCAGCGTGTGCACGCCGGTATCAATTTCGGGATGCCATTTTGCCGGTGCGGGCACGCCAAACAGCGCGTCGATTTCCGGGAACAGCACCTTCAGCGCGCCGCAGTCGCGCAGAACCTGGAAAAAGACCTGCGGGTTGCGGGTGGTGAGGGCATTTTCCGTCTCTTTCCAGACGCGCTCCGGCGTCAGGTGTTCCAGCTCGCCCGCCTCGGTCATGGCCGTCATCAACGCCATCGTCTCATCCGCAATACGGAAGCTCAGATGCGCGTAACGCGCGGCAAAACGCGCCACGCGCAGCACGCGGAGCGGATCTTCAGAAAATGCCGGGGAGACGTGACGCAAAAGACGATCGCGCAGGTCGTCCTGCCCGCCGTAGGCGTCGATGATATGGCCGTTTTCGTCCTGGGCCAGGGCGTTAATGGTGAGATCGCGGCGCAGCAGATCCTGCTCCAGCGTCACATCCGGCGCGGCGTAGCAGGTGAAGCCGGTATAACCGGAACCGGATTTCCGTTCGGTACGCGCCAGGGCGTACTCTTCCCGGCTTTTCGGATGCAGGAACACGGGAAAATCGCGGCCTACCTGCTGGTAGCCCGCGTCGAGCATCTCTTCCGGGGTGGCGCCCACCACCACCCAGTCTTTATCTTTGACCGGCAGACCTAACAACGCATCACGTACCGCACCACCGACCAGATAACTCTTCACGCCCAACTCTCCCGTTTTCTCTTTTCCAGAATGATACGTAAGTCTGGCAGAGAAGACGAATTAGTTCATCCAGCGATCTTTACGCTTACGGCTTGGGATCAGATGTGGCAGAACCAGACCCAGCACCAGACCAACGCCCAGCACGCCGCCACCATACATAAACCACTGCATGATGATGGTGCGCTGTTTGTCATCAAGCTGCAGGTTCGCGGCGTTCACTTTTTTCTGCGCGACGATCAGCTCGTTTTTGAGCTTTTGATTCTCTTCTTTCAGACCGTTGATCACGCCGTCGCTCTGCGCCACTTTCTGCTGCATTTCAGCGGTGCGCTGGTTCCAGGTCCCGTCAATGTTGTTCAGCTTGTCGGTCAGGGTCTTCACCTGGTTTTCCAGATCCGGCACACGGGTGCGCAGGCTTGGCACGGTGCTCAGCTCTTTCATTGGGATCCAGGAGGTACGGCCGGAACTGTCGCGAACCTGACCGTAATTGGTCTCCGCGTTGGTCTGCAACAGGGTGACTTCCTCGCCGGCATTCACCGTGCCCACGAGGCGATAATTGTCTCCGGGGCCACTGCGCACCCAGGTGTTAAGTTCGTCAGAAACGTAACGCTTCTCTTCAGCGTGCACTGCGGTTGCGGCGCTAAAAGCGAGTAAAGTAAGTCCAATCAGGCGTAATTTAAGCATCATTAGTCGTTATTTTCATAAAAAGTGGAACGATAGTAGTGGCAACAGTGTCTCTACGCAAAGCATTCATCAGCAATCAGAATCATCTGTGTCACGACTCTACACATTTACGCCCGACAAATTGCTCATTGCATGGCAATTTGGCGCAAAATACTATGTACTGACAAATAAATGGCGAGGAAGTTCGCCCTCATTGACGCGTCTGTGACGCCCGCAAAAGTACAAGGCTATGGCTCAGGAAATCGAATTAAAATTTATCGTCGAAAAAGACAGCGTTGACGCGCTCCGTCAGCATCTGAATACGCTCTCCGGCGAGCACCATGAACCCGTACCGTTGCTCAACATCTACTATGAAACGCCGGACAACTGGCTGCGCAACCACGATATGGGGCTGCGCATCCGCGGCGCGAACGGACGCTACGAGATGACGATGAAAATCGCCGGCCGCGTGGTCGGCGGTTTGCATCAGCGCCCGGAATACAATATCGACATCAGTAAGCCAGAACTTGAGCTGGAACGTTTCCCGGCGGAAGTCTGGCCGGAAGGCGAACTGCCCGCCACGCTGGCAGGGCAGGTGCAGCCGCTGTTCAGCACCGATTTCGCTCGCGAGAAATGGCTGGTGACGGAAGGCAAGAGCCGCATTGAAATCGCGCTGGATTTAGGCGAGGTGAAGGCGGGTGAGTTCCAGGAACCGATCTGCGAGCTGGAGCTGGAACTTCTGGAAGGGGATGCGAGCGACGTGCTGAAGCTGGCGCGCAAGCTGGTAAGCCAGCCGGGTTTACGTCAGGGTAGCTTGAGCAAAGCGGCGCGCGGCTACCACCTGGCTGCCGGAAATGCGCCACGCGTGCTGAGAGAGACTCCGATTTTGCGCGTCGTCCCGAAAGCCAGTATTGAGCAGGGCATGGAAGCGGCGCTGGAGCTGGCGCTCTCCCAATGGCAGTACCATGAAGAATTGTGGGCGCGTAACGTCAAAAATGCCAAAAAACAGGTGCTGGCCGCTATCGGACTGGTGCGTCATACCCTGACGCTGTTTGGTGGTATCGTACCGCGTAAAGCTAGCGCTCACTTACGCGATCTGCTGACCCAGACCGAAACGCTGCTGCTTTCCGACGTGTCGGCGCAAACCGCGCTTTATAGCCCGCAAAATGCCGCGGCAAAACTGGCGCTGACCGAGTTTCTGGTGACGCGCGGCTGGCGCGTCTTCCTCGATGCAAAAGCGCAGACCAAAATCGCGGACAACTTTAAACGCTTCGCGGATATCCATCTTTCCCGCCACGCCGCCGAGCTGAGAACCACCTTCGCGCATCCGCTGGGCGACCAGTATGGCGACCAGCTTCCCCGCCTGGCGCGTAATATCGACAGCATGTTGCTTCTGTCGGGAGCGTACGAGGGCGTGAAGGCGCAGGCCTGGCTGGAGAACTGGCAGGGGCTTAAGCATGCCATTGAGACCCGTCAGCAGATTGAGATCGAGCATTTCCGCAACGAAGCCATTTCGCAGGATCCATACTGGCTGCACAGCGGAAAACGTTAATTCTGGCAAGGAACCCCTGATATGCCGCTTTCTTCGCAGTTACAGCAGCACTGGCAGACCGTTTGCGAACGTCTGCCCGAGTCGTTACCCGCGTCATCGTTAAGCGAGCAGGCGAAAAGCGTGCTCACGTTCAGTGATTTTGTGCAGGAGAGCGTCAGCGCCAATCCTGACTGGCTGGCAGAGCTGGAAAGCGCGCCGCCGCAGGCTGACGAGTGGCGGCACTATGCTGGCTGGCTGCAAACCGCGCTGGCAGAGGTGGCGGATGAAGCCACGCTGATGCGCGTTCTGCGTCAGTTCCGCCGCCGGGTGATGGTGCGCATTGCCTGGGCGCAGGCGCTGGAGCTGGTGAGTGAAGAGAGCACCTTGCAGCAGCTGAGCGAGCTGGCGCAGACGCTGATTGTCGCCGCGCGGGACTGGCTCTACGCCGCCTGCTGTAAAGAGTGGGGCACGCCGTGCAGCGAAGAAGGGGTTCCGCAGCCGCTGTTGATTCTGGGGATGGGCAAGCTGGGCGGCTGCGAGCTGAACTTCTCCTCGGATATCGACCTGATCTTTGCCTGGCCGGAGAATGGCGCCACGCGAGGCGGTCGTCGCGAGCTGGATAACGCCCAGTTCTTTACCCGACTCGGGCAGCGTCTGATTAAGGCGCTGGACCAGCCTACGCAGGACGGCTTTGTTTACCGCGTGGACATGCGCCTGCGCCCGTTTGGCGACAGCGGCCCGCTGGTACTGAGCTTCGCCGCGCTGGAAGATTATTACCAGGAGCAGGGACGCGACTGGGAGCGTTACGCGATGGTCAAAGCGCGGATCATGGGCGACAGCGACGACGCCTACGCCAACGAGCTGCGCGCCATGCTACGCCCGTTCGTGTTCCGCCGTTACATCGACTTTAGCGTGATCCAGTCCCTGCGCAATATGAAAGGGATGATCGCCCGCGAGGTGCGTCGTCGCGGTCTGAAGGACAACATCAAGCTTGGCGCGGGCGGCATCCGCGAATTGGAATTTATCGTTCAGGTCTTCCAGCTGATCCGCGGCGGGCGCGAGCCGTCGCTGCAGTCCCGCTCGCTGCTGCCGACGCTGAGCGCCATTGAGCAACTGCATTTGCTGCCGGACGGCGACGCGCAAACCCTGCGCGACGCCTATCTGTTCCTGCGTCGTCTGGAAAACCTGCTGCAAAGCATTAACGACGAACAGACCCAGACCCTGCCGGGGGATGACCTTAACCGGGCGCGTCTGGCCTGGGGCATGCGGGTGGATGACTGGTCAACGTTGACCGAACGGCTGGATGCCCATATGGCAGGCGTTCGCCGCATCTTTAACGATCTTATTGGTGACGACGAAAGTGAATCGCCGGACGATGCGCTCTCCGAGCACTGGCGCGAGCTGTGGCAGGACGCGCTCCAGGAAGATGACACCACGCCGGTGCTGGCGCACTTAAGCGACGACGCCCGCCATCGCGTGGTGGCCTTGATTGCCGATTTCCGCCTTGAGCTGAACAAGCGCGCCATTGGCCCGCGCGGTCGGCAGGTGCTGGATCATCTGATGCCGCACCTGCTGAGCGACGTCTGCTCCCGCGAGGATGCGCCGGTGCCGCTGTCGCGCATGATGCCGCTGCTGAGCGGGATTATCACGCGTACCACCTACCTGGAACTGCTGAGCGAGTTTCCCGGCGCGCTGAAGCACCTGATTACCCTCTGCGCCGCGTCGCCGATGGTGGCCAACAAGCTGGCGCGATACCCGCTGCTGCTGGACGAACTGCTCGACCCGAACACGCTCTATCAGCCGACGGCGATGGACGCCTACCGCGACGAGCTGCGCCAGTATCTGCTGCGCGTGCCGGAAGAGGACGAAGAGCAGCAGCTCGAGGCGCTGCGTCAGTTTAAGCAGGCGCAGATGCTGCGCGTGGCGGCAGCGGATATCGCCGGTACGCTGCCGGTAATGAAAGTGAGCGATCACTTAACCTGGCTGGCGGAGGCGATCATCGACGCGGTAGTCCACCAGGCGTGGGTGCAGATGGTGGCCCGCTACGGCCAGCCGAAGCACCTTGCTGACCGTGAGGGGCGAGGGTTTGCCGTGGTCGGTTACGGCAAGCTGGGCGGCTGGGAGCTGGGCTACAGCTCCGATCTGGATCTGATTTTCCTGCACGACTGTCCAGCGGACGTCATGACCGACGGCGAACGTGAGATTGACGGGCGGCAGTTCTACCTGCGCCTGGCCCAGCGCATCATGCACCTGTTCAGCACCCGCACTTCGTCGGGCATTCTGTACGAGGTGGACGCGCGTCTGCGCCCGTCCGGCGCGGCAGGCATGCTGGTCACCTCGACGGACGCTTTTGCCGATTATCAGAAGAACGAAGCCTGGACGTGGGAACATCAGGCGTTAGTGCGCGCCCGCGTGGTGTACGGCGATCCGCAGCTCAAAACGCAGTTCGATGCGATCCGCAAGTCAGTCATGACGACCCCGCGCGAGGGCAGCACCCTGCAAACTGAAGTGCGCGAAATGCGTGAGAAAATGCGCGCGCATTTGGGTAACAAACATCGCGAGCGCTTTGATATCAAAGCCGATGAGGGCGGGATTACCGATATTGAGTTCATCACTCAGTACTTGGTGCTACTGCATGCCCACGACAAGCCGAAGCTGACCCGCTGGTCCGATAACGTGCGTATTCTGGAACTGCTGGCACAGAACGACATTATGGACGAGCAGGAGGCGCAGGCCTTAACCCGCGCCTACACCACGCTGCGCGATGAACTTCATCACCTGGCATTGCAGGAACAGCCGGGCCACGTGGCGCTGGACTGTTTTACCGCAGAGCGCGCCCAGGTGACGGCAAGCTGGCAGAAATGGCTGGTGGAGCCGTGCGTAACAAAACAAGTGTGATATTATCGCGCGCAAATTGTGAATCTTTCTGGAGTCAGGAATGAAAGTAACACTGCCAGAGTTTGAACGTGCTGGAGTAATGGTTGTCGGGGATGTGATGCTGGATCGCTACTGGTATGGGCCGACCAGCCGCATCTCTCCTGAAGCGCCGGTACCGGTGGTTAAGGTCGACACCATTGAAGAGCGTCCCGGCGGCGCGGCAAACGTGGCGATGAACATAGCCTCGCTGGGCGCGCACTCGCGTCTGGTGGGCCTGACCGGCATTGACGATGCGGCGCGTGCGCTGAGCAAGTCGCTGGCGGACGTGAACGTGAAGTGCGACTTCGTTTCTGTTCCGACACACCCAACTATCACCAAGCTGCGCGTGCTGTCGCGTAACCAGCAGCTGATTCGCCTCGATTTCGAAGAAGGGTTCGAAGGCGTTGATCCTGAGCCGCTGCACGAGCGCATTAACCAGGCGCTGGGCAATATCGGTGCGCTGGTGCTGTCTGACTACGCCAAAGGCGCGCTGGCGAGCGTGCAAACGATGATTCAGCTGGCGCGTAAAGCCAGCGTACCGGTGCTGATCGACCCGAAAGGCACCGATTTTGAGCGCTATCGCGGCGCAACCCTGCTGACGCCAAACCTTTCTGAGTTCGAAGCGGTGGCGGGCAAGTGCAAAACCGAGGAAGAACTGGTTGAGCGCGGCATGAAGATCATTGCTGACTTCGAGCTGTCCGCGCTGCTGGTCACCCGTTCCGAACAGGGGATGACGCTGCTGCAGCCGGGCAAGGCGCCGCTGCATATGCCAACCCAGGCGCAAGAAGTGTACGACGTGACCGGTGCCGGTGATACGGTGATCGGCGTGCTGGCGGCAACGCTGGCGGCGGGTAACTCCCTGGAAGAGGCGTGCTACTTCGCGAACGCCGCGGCGGGCGTGGTTGTCGGTAAATTGGGTACTTCAACCGTTTCGCCAATCGAGCTGGAAAACGCGGTGCGCGGGCGTGCGGATACCGGTTTTGGCGTCATGACCGAAGACGAGCTGAAGGTGGCCGTTGCCGCCGCGCGCAAGCGCGGTGAAAAAGTGGTGATGACCAACGGCGTGTTCGACATCCTGCACGCGGGCCACGTGTCGTATCTGGCGAATGCGCGCAAGCTGGGCGATCGCCTCATTGTGGCAGTGAACAGCGATGCGTCGACCAAACGCCTGAAGGGCGAAACGCGCCCTGTGAACCCGCTCGAGCAACGTATGATTGTGCTTGGCGCGCTGGAAGCGGTGGACTGGGTGGTGTCGTTTGAAGAAGATACCCCGCAGCGCCTGATTGCCGGGATCCTGCCAGACCTGCTGGTGAAGGGCGGCGATTACAAGCCGGAGCAAATCGCAGGTAGCGAAGAGGTCTGGGCCAACGGCGGTGAGGTGATGGTGCTCAATTTTGAGGACGGGTGTTCAACCACCAACATCATCAAGAAGATCCAGAAAGACAGTCAGTAAAAAACGGGCCAATTGGCCCGTTTTTTTCACCCTCTCCCTGTGGGGGAGGGCATCAGGCCGCACTTACTCCTGGTCGTCCACCGGTGGAATGGCCGGTGCCGGCTTCACTTCTTCCGGCGCATTGCGGTTTTCCAGCTCGCTCAGACGCTGTTCCAGTAGCGCCAGCTTCTCGCGGGTGCGCAGCAGTACCTGGGTCTGCACGTCAAACTCTTCGCGGCTGACTAAATCAAGGCGAACCAACTGCGCCTGCAGCGTCTGGCGGATTTTCTTCTCAACGTCATCACCAAATTCACGAATGCCTTTCGGCATGGACTCATGAACCTGACGCGCGATCTGCTCAATTTTTTTCGGGTCAATCATAATGGCTTCCCTTGATAAGTCGGTGTTGATGAACATTGTAGCGCGTCATGACCCAGGATAAAGCAGATTTGTTTGAAGCTTATGCATTGCCCAGGTTAATCAATAGCGTTATAGTTATCTCGCTTATTCTCAGGGCGGGGCGAAATTCCCCACCGGCGGTAAATCAGCTTAACGCTGAAAGCCCGCGAGCGCTTTGGGTGAATTCTCAAAGGTCAGCAGATCCGGTGTAATTCCGGGGCCGACGGTTAAAGTCCGGATGGGAGAGAGTAACGATCCAGTCGGGCATGGGCCCGCTCACGTTATCTTTTTGCCGCTTATACGGCGCTCCTAAGACTGCCCTGATTCTGGTAACCATATTGTTAATGAGGTTTTTTTACCATGAATCAGACGCTACTTTCCTCTTTTGGCACTTCAACTCAACGTGTTGAACATGCACTGGATGCACTGCGCGAAGGTCGCGGTGTGATGGTGCTTGACGATGAAAACCGTGAAAACGAAGGCGACATGATTTTTGCCGCCGAAAACATGACCGTTGAACAGATGGCGCTGACCATCCGTCACGGCAGCGGCATCGTATGCCTGTGTATTACCGAAGATCGTCGTAAGCAGCTCGAGCTGCCGATGATGGTTGAGAACAACACCAGCGCCTTTGGTACCGGCTTTACCGTGACCATTGAAGCGGCGCATGGCGTGACTACCGGTGTATCGGCGGCTGACCGCCTGACCACCGTGCGTGCCGCCATTGCTGATGATGCGAAACCCTCCGATCTGCATCGTCCAGGCCACGTCTTCCCGCTGCGCGCGCAGGCGGGCGGCGTGCTGACCCGTGGCGGTCACACCGAAGCGACGATCGACCTGGTGACACTGGCGGGCTTTAAGCCTGCGGGCGTGCTGTGCGAGCTGACCAACGATGACGGCACCATGGCCCGCGCGCCAGAGTGCATCACCTTTGCGCGTCTGCACAACATGCCGGTTGTCACAATTGAAGATCTGGTGGAATACCGCCAGGCGCACGAGCGCAAGGCAAGCTGAGACAGCTGATGTGAAAAAGCCGGGGAAACCCGGCTTTTTTGTCGCTAGTGGTAGTTAATTTTAAACAGCACCACGGTTTCAAACGGTCCGGACTGGATCGCTTTTCCCTCATCCCACGACAGCTCTGCCGTGTACTTTTGCTCATACTGCAACGTACTTCCGGTGAAGTCGGCATACTCCTGGTAGTGGTTGAAGGTAAACGGATCCGTACCGTTCAGAATACGCAGCTTTAGCCCATTCCCAATCAACAGCGCCGTATCGTCAGTGCTGAGTTTTTCAGTCGTGTAGAATGACGAGTCCATTTTGAATCCATCAGAGCACTGCGCGTCCTGCACCTTGGTGGTTTTGACCGTAAATTCGCGAACGCGCGTTTTCTGATTCACGATGTCGCGAGCGCTGAAGGTACCAAAATCGATCTCCTGGTTTTCAGGGTAGATGCTAAAGGTTGCCCCGCAGTCCAGAACGGTAATGTTTTGCAAGCCGTTGATGTGATACTTCAGGTTTTTCGCGTCGGCCATCTGGTTGACCCCGCCTTTACCGTCAAACTGCACCACGATGTAATCGCCGAGGGAACTCACGTAGCCGTGAGGCGGAATCGCCTTAATTTTTACAAACAGGCGAAAGCGGGCAATAAACGTGCGTGTCGGATGAATGTCATCCGGGTTTCCGGAGCAAATCAGGTTTTCCCAGCCCATCTGCCGTATCTGATCCGGGGTATAGATGAGGATATTCTTGTTATCAAGACACTGGCGGGTATCCACGCCATTCGGCTGGCCCGTGGCATCGTAATCCACCCCTTCGTAGGTTACGCCAAGCTCATAGTAAGGGTCCGTTGCGGTAGGATAAGGGTTAACCCAGGCGAATACGTCTTCCGGCTCAAAGCCGCCGTTGACGTTGTGATCGCAGGTAACCGGGATTTTAATGTCATCTGATTCCCAGATTTTCTGCCCCACCTGCGCGTTGCTGGGGATAGCAAAGGGCGAGATGGTTTTTGTCTCTTCAACCGGCCCGCCTGAAGCACCAAGATAGCAGTCCAGCGCCAGCGCTTCTCTTATGGGCAGAGCGGATATCAGCAGCAGGAACAGCAGATTAGCGAGCTTGCGCATCTTTATCGACCTTATGCTCGCTGAGTGTACATTTCGCCGTACCTGAACATTGCGCGTCGACCTTTTTCAGCGCACCGTAATCATCGATGTAGCCAATGCTGTAGTAGTTGCCGTGATAGTCACCGGTAGAGGTTGTCGCCGTCGCAAACGGGGCGATCATCAGGCTGTCAAAACCGGGCAGCATGGTTTTCGCATTTTTGCTCAGCCACGCCAGCGTGATGTAATAAGGCGTAGGGTTATGCACGGTGAGCCCTTTCGCGTTTGCGGTGACTTCCATACGCATTTCTGCCTGATCGCCTGCCTTTTTGGCGATCGCTTTGGGACGCCAGAACAGTTTGATCCTGCTCTGCATCGCGACCTGCATGACGCTGCGTTCCTCGCTCGCGCTGGAACTTTTCGGCGGCACCTCGCGCAGGTTGAAATAAAACAGCGATTCCCGGTCTTTCGGCAACCGGGCGGTCGCAGCCTGCTTCACAATCCGGACCTGAGAGGAGGCGCCCGCTTCAAGACGTTGAATCGGCGGAAGCGCCATAAAATGGCTGTCCTCCTTGCGTCCGTTTTCATCTTCTATCCAGGAGAGCGCCAGATAAGGCAACGTTTTGCTCTGGTTATCAATCTTGAGGCTGCTGGCCTTATCGCTTTCCGGAAACACAATGCGGGTGCGGTCCAGGTTAACGGCGGCGTGGGTGGTAAATGCGGTGCCGATTAACATCAGGCACAAGCTAGTGAATGAGGTCAGTTTCATCATGGTTTCTTACTGGCATGGCAGTATCAACTGCATACTGTTTTCAAGGTGTGAAGGCAGCGAGAAGCGACACTGCTGATTGTCACCCCACGTTACCCGGAATTGTTGTTCAGGCTCGACTGCTCCCAGCCAGACGTGGCCTTCGTCGGCGACCATGCCGATTTGCTGGTCACTTTCCAGCAGGTGAACAATCGCGCCCAGCGGCGGAGTGCCGGCTGGCGTACGGATAATGCCGGCAATATCGTTGCCAGCGCGCGTGGCAATCTGGCGGTAGCCAATCGCCCCCTCGGTCCAGGTGGTGGTCGTGATGCGGTTGTCCACATCGACGCCGTCAGGCAGGTTATCCAGATTGACCTGTACGCTGGCGGGAGAGTAACTGGAAACCGACGGTAAAACGCCGATACCAAAGCGGTTGGTTTCATCCCGCGACATGTTCAGCGGAATGTTGCCGACGCCGTCGGTGCTGACCATCACGCGCGGTTCGTTTCCGTAGCTGCGACGGTGCAGCGCCGCGCCTTTGGCCGTTGAGGTAAACGAGCCATTCCAGCTGGCGCTCAGGGAGTTATATTCATCAGCTTTATAACTTCCGGAGATATTCAGATCGCCAAACGGTGAATAGTGCTGATAGTTGCCGCTCATCTGTGCGCCCGCGTCCGCGTGTTCACTCTCCGTTCCCGCGGAGACGCCCCAGGTATTATTGCGATCGGACGTGTCGTACCAGGAGACATTTTGGTTCAGGCTATCGCTGTTGTGCAGATCGTAACTGAGGCGATGATCCGGATCGATCGGTACGCTCAGGGACAGGTAAAACTGCGTATCGTCGTCTTCATCTTCGTAATGCGTCTTGCTCCAGGAGAGGGTGACGCCGAGGTTTTTCCAGCGCCCCAGATCAAAGTTATAGCCTGCGGTAATGCTTCCGGTCGTGGACGGGGCTTCGTTCCACCAGGTCTGACGCAGTACGTTGACGTAGAGGTTGAGCGATAACGAGCTGATGTACTGGCTGGCGGTTACGCTCAGCGTCTGCTTTTCTGTCTGACGATCGTTGTCGTCATAATCAAGGAAGCGGGCATAGCTCAGGAATTTCCGATCGGAGTAGCGGTAGCTGGCAAGCGTAAGCTGGCTGCCGGTGGTATCGAAACGCTTACTGTAGTTAAAACGGTAGCTGTAACCCGTCTGGCTATCCTGGAAGGGGAGCTGGCTGGTGGCCTGCGTGACGTCAAAAGAGAGAGCACCCAGATGCGCCATATTTTGCCCGACCCCGGCGGCAATGGAACGGTAATGATCCCCGTCGGCAAGCGTCCCGCCATAGAGCGAGGTGTTTGACAGCATTCCCCATGAGAATTCACCGCTCATAAAACCGGTGTCTTCGACGTCATGAGAGGCGTCTTTACGCGCTTTACCCGCCGCCAGCTTGTAGCGAACCTGCCCTTTACGCGTTAAAAAAGGCACCGATTCCGCCGAGACCTGGAAGGTGCTGACGCGCCCGTCTTCCTCCGTCACTTTTACGTCCAGCGTCCCCTGAACGGACTGGTTAAGATCCTGAATAACAAAGGGGCCTGGCGGAACTTTACTTTGATAAATTACGCGATCGGACAGGCTGACGGTGACGGTCGCGTTGGTTTGCGCGATACCGGTAATTTGTGGCGCATAGCCACGCAGCGACCAGGGCAGCATGCGCTCATCGCTGATCAGGGAGGCGCCGGTATAGGTAAAAGCGTCAAAGATTGAGGACTGGAAGTCCGTTTCACCCAGCGTCAGCTTAGCACCAAGTGAAGGAAGAGGGCGGAACATGTAGACGCGCGAAAAGCGTCCGTCATGATCCGAACCTGCATCGGTATGCGTTTGGCTGTACTGATAATCACTGCGCAGGCGCCATGCGCCCATATTCGCGCCCGCCGTGCCATAGGTGTTGGCGTTGTTGGTGCTGCTGCCGTCGCTGGGCTGATAGTGGCTGGCGAACAGGTTGTAATCCAGAATCACGCCCGGTACGCCATTGTCCCACGTTGCGGGTGGCATCCAGTCGGCGGCGCGGTACTGCAACCATGCCTGGGGTACGGTGACCTTCAGCGTCTGGGTCGCTTGTTCAAAATTAAAGGTGATATCCGGTCTGGAGGAAAAGTCGACGCATCCCTCTTTTTCGGGTAAGGCGTCGCGGACTTCCTCTTTCAGGGCAAACGTATCCGCCAGTTCAGGAGGAATACACACCTGTACCGTGTTATTTACCTCTTTCCAGCTCAGCTGCCAGCCGTTAGCCAGCGGTGTGTCGTTAATGGATACGGTAACAAAATAGCTGCCAGGGGTAACCGCTATTTCATTTTTAAAAAGGGAGAGGTCAACGCTGCCCCGCTGGTCTTTATCAATGGCATTGATATTAAACTCGGTGGCAGAGGCAATCTTCGTCATTAACAGGGACGCAATGATGATTTTAGATTGTAATTTATATGTCATCATCCTGTTACCAAAATAATATCACATACCGGCTGGCAAATAATGCCAGCCGGTTTTATCGTGATGCATTGCCTTATTTGTACATCAGCACATAGTTGGCAGTCGCTTCAACCTGACCCGCTGTGGCAGTTTTACCCTGAGCAACTTCCATTAATGCTTTGAAGTGCAGAGTCTGAGTGGTGGAACCCGCCAGCAGATCGACCGTTTGAGCCGAACCCAGGGTGATGTTGGCTTCGTTGTTGTCCAGCAGACGAACACCGACGTTCTGAGCACCGCTTGCATAGGTGTTGCTCATCAGGCTGGTGTCAGTAGCGTCAGTTGCTGCGCTGGTGAAGGTCACGTCAACTTTGGTCACTGGCGTATCCGTTTCGTCCGCCGGATCGTCAAGCTGGCAGTTCTCCAGATTGATATCAACCGGAACAGCGGTAGACTTTTTGTTGGCATTGATAACGGCAGTGGTGACTTCACCCAGGTCCACTTCTTTATCAACGCTGTCTGGTGCAATGCTGCACGGTGCATCAATGACCACGCCTTTGAATTTGATTTTGCCGGAACCCTGGTCATCAGCAAAAGCAGAACCCGAAACGATGGCAGCCATCGCAACCGCTAACAATACTTTTTTACCCATATACATGAAAATATCCTTTTTCAATTGAATTCATAATCTGAATATTAATTTTCAGAATACTCGCAAAGTATAACGGGTTGAGGGCGGCTTTTACGATTAATGAGGCTTAAAGATATTTTTAGAGGAGGTTAATATATAAT
>NZ_JADBQO010000041.1:0-74347 GCF_014895875.1 Enterobacter cloacae complex sp. P12RS | reverse complement strand
ATCGATGACAATCCAAAAATCACTGAGTTTTCACAAGTACTATCCAAACATTTAATGGTTAATAATAGTAGTAATTCATTAAGTTATAGCCTTCCCATTATTAATAATTTTACCGAAAGAGATTTAATTTTTTTGGTGCACAGAACTCTAGGTTATATTACTAATGAGAAACATTTGATGTCTTCCATACTATCATTACTGAATATTGACGCCGCAAATAAGAGAACAGATAAAATTGTATTATCTGTCATATCAAATGAAATAGCCTTAGACTATCCAAACTATGTCATTGAAGTAATAAGAGAATGCAAAAATAAAATCAGAAACAAAAGAAATCGCACGTTAAAAATATATAATGAGATACTTGTTCGTACGGAAGACTATCTCAACTCACTAAAAACACATCCAAGAATAAAAGAATTCGAACCACCTTCAGCATATGTACTTTCCTTTCAAAAAGAACGGAACAAAGTTATGGCCAAAACACAAGAAGCTTTAAATGAAGATTCGCTTGTATTTAAAATAGCTACTCGCATACAACTAAAAGCAGGAATAGCTTCTTTTTATTACAATGATAACTTTGGTTCGGGCTACAGTGAACCATCATATCTGTACCCTTTTTCGAGTAGCTATTCTCTTCCGAGAAGGTATGTCATGGACAATGTTGGCTATGAATTACGTACGATAATGCTCAAGACAGCAAAAAAGGATACAATATGAAAGTACTAATTTCTCAATATATTCGAACATTGAAAGAGAGAAATGAACTCGACAGGTTGTTGCCAAATTTATTATTATCAATGAATATCGTCCCTCTATTTACTACACAAACAGGGACAAGACAATATGGTGTTGACATTGCTGCAACAGGTAAAGACCCTGATGATGGAGAAAAAAAACTATTTATATTTGTAATAAAGCAAAAAGATCTTGGTAGAGCTGAATGGGATTCCGGGCCACAGTCCATACGACAGAGTTTAAATGAAGTCTTTGATGTTTACCTTAGACATCATTTACAACCAAAACACAAAAAATTGCCCAAGAAAATAATATTATCCACTAGTGGTGATATGAAAGAAGAGATAAATCAAAATTGGGCCGGATATCTTGATGTTCATAAATCCCATGAGTTTGATTTCTGGGGAGCAGATAAGCTTTCCACTTTTATTGAAAAATACATGTTAAATGAGCATATATTTAATGATATTGACAGAACCGATTTAAGAAAGTCTCTATCATTGATTAGTGAAAATGATTATTCTCGAGTTGATTATCATCGATTACTACTACGAATCCTGATGCTTGATAATCAAGGGAAAAAAGTTAAAGAAATGAAGAAAGCAGAACTGGAAAAGTCTATCCGCACCTGCTATCTCGCAGCTAATATTTTAGCTTACTGGGCGATACAGGATGGCAACACGAAACAAGCCTTGTTTGTATCCGAACGATGCCTACTATGGGTATGGCATCGTATCAATCTTGAAAAAGATCCAGAAAAATACTTCCCTGCGTTTGAAGTTATATGGCAAGGTTATATTAACATTTCAGATGAATATTTCTCCAAAGTTCAGCCATATTTCCATGAAAAATATCTTCTTTCTTTATATTCAACTGAAAGTTCGTTGGTCAATATAACTGTTTTTGAACATATTGGTATACTTGCAACTCTCGGATTAAATAATTTCTTTCTCGCACTTAGGAACGATTGTAATGGAAGGACTTTCCATACTCATAATGCCAATGTCGTTGCCGATAGCTTGTGTGCATTAATCATAAACAATCCCGCATCTGGTTCGCCACGGCTTGATGAAAATGTCATAGAAATTACTCTCGGATTAATATTTCTTTCGCTGATGGGGAGGAAGGACGCTGTCGAAAAATGGCATAGAGAATTAATTTCGAGGTTGGACTACGTTCTGCGGATTGGACGAGAACATCCGATATCAACGGACTCTATTGACGATCTTATTAGTATGGAATGCAATAGCGATGATGCATATTTAAAAGAAAAAACAACAAACATGTCTTGGATTATCCCCACTTTAATGGGGTGGTGTGTGATACTGGAAAAAGAAGAAGGATATCTTGCATTATTAACTGGTATAAAAGAATCATACAAAAATATATGCTCTCAGCTCTGGCATCCAACAAATGACCTTTATAGTCACCTTTACTTTCATCCGGCACAATCCTTCACTGGTGAGACAGAGGCACCAATATTTTTTCCGGATAATATGAATGATTACAAGAAGAGAATGGATGAACTGCGAGAAAACGAAAGATATAATATTTTCAAAGAGTCAAGTGCGATACAGGCAGGTTTGATTATTCTCGATTTGATTGCCTGTCGACATTTTAGAACTCCTGTACCCGCTGTACTTTGGTATGGAATGCAAAATAAAACAGAGTTATAACTTACGTTTTCGGTTTTGTATTACACCTCACCAATGGGCATTATCTTAGCCCATTGGTCCTTTTTGAAGTAAAAGGCTTTTACCATAACCTTATGATCCCAACGGATACCGCAACCGGTAAAGTAACCGGTACGAGACTGCACTCGCCTATGTTGATGATTAAGGAATTCGATTGTTCAAGCCCATACCTCTATAAAGCCGTTGCGACTGGTCAGAGTTGGTTTCTGCAGAAATAAAGTGGTACCGGATCAACTACTCTGGTCAGGAAGAAGAGTACTTCAACATGTTGCTCGAGGCACGTCCGGATAGTATCAATTTCCCTTGCAATGGCTACTGGCGATAACCCTAACGAAAACCATATGGAAACCGTCGAACTCAGGTACGAGAAAATCTCTTGGAAGCATAACGATGGGAACATCATCTTTAGCGATGCATGGCACGAGCGTCAATATCATAAGGGGCTTCCAGCCCCTTTGTCATACAGCCAGCGTCCGGCTTTTGCCGACTCAATAATCATCTAAAGCGTTAGCGGTTTGTACTGCCGATCGCGGAATTTTTTTCTGAGCCGAAACTGAAACCAAAACAGCTCCGGTTCAAAATAATGGTCCATCACAAAGTTGCTGTACTCGATTCCATACCGGGTGAAAAGATCAAGCAACATCTCCTCAAGATCTTCAGGTACGAGATTAAAAAGCTCCTGAAAGGTCCATTCTTTCCTTGCCGGAGATTTACGGTCACTGTAATTCTCAGTGATGTAATCTAATAATTCTTGCTACATCATGTAGCATCAGAAAATTGTCCAACCAGACTCTTCAACCGTGTCCATGACAACGTCCCTTGTGTCGTTTTGAGCCAGATTAAATCCAAAGCAAAAGCAAGGATGCTTGCACCATCCAGCTTTCTTAAAATTCAGAATACCGCCCGCAATTATGTTTTTGGTCTCTCCCCAACCTAGGGATCGTTCCCACCTGCGCCCAGCAATTTGTTTTTGAAGATAAACAAACACGCCTCGTTGAAGTTCTCCGCCCTCAGCCGTTCCGAGAGCGCCGTCCGTTTGCGGTAGAGACTTTTCACCGACGTATTCAGCTCGTCTGCCACCTCCTCCATTGACATCCCTGCACTCAACATGGACTGACCCCGCCAACCACTCAGCGAAACGAGTAAATTACTCAACAGTATAGGGACTATCCCCGACATCCGGCTTTATCAAAAGTGCAACGATTACTTTCAGATATGTAGGGCAGCTATTCACTGGAGCAGCAATGGCACAACATATGTGAGCACCGGCGACAAAGTAGGCCGAGGAACGAAGCTGTAAAAAGCGGCTTCTACTTCAGACACCGTAACCACATTGCTACTATATTGTGTGTGCGTTGGCACGCATGGCTGTCAGGGGGGCATTTATCAGTCTAAGCAGAGGCCGGTAAAGCAATTGAGAGGAACTACAATGGATGCAGCATTACTTAACATGATGCGCTCAGGTGGAAGAAATAAAGCCTGGGCGGAAACGATGGTGAATATGGAAGCCAGGAAACTGGTAAATACAGCCAACACTCTGTCGGCTTTTCATCTTAGCGATAGTTTGACTCGAATGAAGTTTGTTCAGGAAATTCGGGACCTCATAGAACATCAGTTTACGTTAGCTCGTCGGGCTAAATCAGATGAAGAATGCATGGAATGCGTTAAAATTCTCAGAGAAGAAAACAGTAACCTGCTGGAACAAGCGCGTTTATTAAGAACGAAGGCAGCGAAGCTTTACGCTAAAGTCGAGTTTATCCGAGAGAATAACAAAATTGTTGGGTATGTGATCTCGGCTGTTAGTGTTGTCCTGGCCGGTGCTGAAATAGCCGCAGGATTTACCCTCATAGGCACTATGACCCCTCTCGGGGTTCTTGCTGGTGCGATTCTGGTTACTGACGGGGCAAACAGCATCAGTAAAGAAGTGGCTCGCTACGCAACTAACAACACTACCAGTGAAGGGCTGGTCGCGAATGCCGCGATGTCTACAGCTGAGTTTATGGGCTTTAGTCGTGAGAATGGGTTAGGTGTCTACAAATCAATTTCACTGGCCGCTAATGCGTACACCATTTTTGGCTTGTTACGGCGACCTGGTACCTGGCGACTGTTTCGTTATCTCCCTGCTGACTATTACCGAAAGGTGAGCACACTGAGCCGCCCGCAGCTTACAATGAAAATAGCGGGTTATGGCGTGAAAGCTAAGATTATTTTTGATCTGTTGTCCGTCAGCGACCCGTCCCAGAATTAGTCAGCATTTTACGATAACGCCAGGATTTGTAGCCAAGTTTTGCTGGCGTTATATACCAGATGAAAGGTAGTACAATCAATAACGTGAGTGCAAGTGTCAGGCTTGTATCCTTGGATGCAAGTAAAAGAGTTAAAGCCAGTATGATGAAGGCAATAATAGTTATCCACTTCATAGCCTTAAAACGATTGGCCAGATCATGAGTTACGCTATCAAACGAACCACCGTAATTTTCAATATTGTTTTTTAGCTTTTGAAGATCTCGTTTGCTAAAACCTGATTTTAAAAGTGCCTCTTCGCTGGTCATTCTGTTATCCGTCCCATAACTCACTGAAACCTGTGACGAAGTTTAACTTAATTTGGCGGATAAATCGCTACCTGACGATATTCGTCAAATTTATATATATCAACGAGTTGAAGATATCTTAGAGTATACGCTCGAAAACTGACATTATTGCCCACTGCGGAACTTCGCTGGTAGCAACTCTAATGACTCCTTCGGGGCCGTTTCCAACATCTCCCGCCCTGCCCGGTAGAAGCAACATGCAGATCACCACAGGAGGCTGAATCATGCACGATGAAATCATTAATTAGGCCCTACAGTGAAGCGCAATGCTGCTATTATCTATTCCCCTATCCACGACATCCTGACCACTGCGTCAGCAGCGCATGCAGTTTAGCCGGCTCCAGAGGTTTGCGCAGCACCAGATACCCTTCCTGCTCCGCCTCCAGCAGAACAGGCGAATTAAACTCGCCGCTGACCATCGCGCCGCTCATGTCCGGCAGACGTTCAAAAAGCGCTTTCAGGATGTCGAAGCCGCTTTCGCCGGATCGCAGGCGCTGGTCGCACAGCACGGCGAACGGGGTGAAGCCGTCGTCGATGATGGCGAACGCTTCTTCAGCGGAGGCCGCGCAGCGCACGTTGATTCCCCAAACGCTCATCAGGCTCTCCCAGGCTGACGTCACCAGCGGGTCGTCATCGACGACCAGGCAAGAACCGCGCAGCGGCGCATAGCGTACCGGCGCAGAGGCGTTGTTATCGGCGGGCGGGATGTCCGTCGCGATCTCTTCGCCAGCATATTGAGTGAAGCGCATCCAGAAGCGTGAGCCTTTACCTTCTATGGATTGCATCCCGTACTTCACCTTCATCAGCCTGGCACAGCGGGCAACCACGGCGAGGCCCAGCCCGTGTCCGGCGCTGTCGATCTTCCAGGCCAGTTCGGGGCGGTAGTAAGGGGAAAAGATTTTACCTTTCTCGTCATCAGCGATACCGACACCCGTGTCCCACACCTCCACCAGGCACTCGTCACCGCGCGGTCGGATGGCAACCAGCACGCCGCCCTGCTGCGTGTAGCGAAGGGCGTTTTGAATCAGGTTAATCAGCGATTGTCGCACCAGCAGCGGGTCGCCCATCACGTGGATGCGGCGTTTGGGTCGACGGGTGGACAGCCTAAGTGCACGGCTATTAGCCTCTTCGCGAAACAGCGTGATCACCGAGTCGAGCAGAGCGCCGATATCCACTTTGGTAGGGGCAGTGAGCACTTTTCCGGATTCAATCTTGCTGAGGTCGAGCAGAGAATTGAACATCAAATGCACCGAGCGAACGCTCTGCTGCAGGTCAAGCAGCTGGGGCGTCAGGCTGTCGTCCCGGTTTCGGTGGATAATCGCTTCAATCAGAAAGCCCATGGCGTGTACCGGCTGACGCAGGTCGTGGCTGGCTGTCGTCAGGAACTGATTTTTATCCAGCAGCGCCTGCTCCGCTTCCTCTTTGGCCTGGCGAAACTGTTCTGCCAGGCGTGAGCTTTTTTCCTCAAGCAGCGCTTGCTGAATAAAGTACGCGTGCGACGTTAACGCATGGCGGTAAATGGCGAAGCCGTACAGCAGGTTCAGCATCAGCACAATGAATATCAGCTCGTCCAGCCGCCAGATGATGCCGATATTCAATACTCCCCAGGAGGCGAAGAAAAAACACGTAAAGGTGCTGATGACCGGCGTCAGATGCGTCGCATTGGCGGCGACGATGGCGGCAATACTGATATTAAGGAGCAGGAAAAAGTCAAAGTTCTGCGTCTGCGGAGTAATTAAATAGAGAGATGAAATCCCCAGCCCGTGAATAAAAGCGATCTTATTTATGCGCGGAAGCCAGCGGCGCAGGACGTCCTCTTCATCATGCTCTTTCACTTCGCGCTGGTAGCGTCGGTGCAATATTCGGATTGCCACGGCACATAGCAGGTAAATAATTATCCAGATAATGGTTGGGCCAAGTTCATCGCCCAGCAAATAGATCCAGATGGCAAAAGGAATACCGACAAATGGCACCGCGCTAAAGCTGAACACCAGCCGCAAAAAAGTGTTGTTTAGCAAACGGATCTGCGCGGGAGATGAGATACCATCCTTCTGTAAACTCTGGAAAAACCTCATTCTGATGATTCCCGCTTGCCATGCAGAAGCGTGATGGCTTCGACCCGGCTGTTAACGCCTATCTTTTTCAATATATTGCTGATGTGTTCTTTGACCGTGGGCTCAGAAATTGAAAGCTGCGCGGCGATTCGTTTATTTGGCAGGCCGCGCATAATCATATTTAAAACGTCTATTTGTCGCGGCGTTAAGTTAAATTTACTTAACTTCTCATTATTCGATTCAACGGGAAAATCGTTTCTCTCAGGAAACCAGGTCAGATTATCAAGGAGTGCACAAACGGCCCGTGAGAACATTTCAGGCGGTTCGCTTTTCAATACAAAACCGTGTCCCCCGGCGGCGTGAACTTTCTGCCAGATGTCATTATTGTCGTCCCCGCTGACCACCAGGAACCGTACCTGTGGGTAATGTTGTTTTACTTCTTTGAGTAATTTCAGTGCCGTGCCGGACGAAAGCCAAAAATCGATGACCAGCAAACGCGGCGGGCCATTATCCCTAATTTGACGGTAGCAATCTTCCTCATTCGTCACCACGCTCGCCTGCTTAAACTGGCAATGTGAAATCAGAAAATTAGCGATGCCGCTTGCTACCAATGGATGGTCATCAACGACCAACGCATAATTCTGCCCCAAAGGATCCTCCTTTTACCTTCGCATATCTGAGTGTACAGATGAATTATTATCTACCCACCCTACTTTAGGAGGGTTTTTTCGATTAGGAAAGGGAAATATATTATTCGCTGATTTGGGTAATTGAAAACATAAATACAATCAGTGAAATTAACTGATTGGATATCAAGGATAATTTATGAAAAAACCACTCATCTTTTTAAGCGTTACGTTGATGCTCGCCGGTTGTTCCACGCTAAAAACCGATCAGGCTATTCCACTCCTGCAGGCGGAGACCGCTAAAATGCTGGGGCTGGGCTCATCGGATGAAATAACCGTGACCAATGTTAATGGCGCCCAGCCGGACGCACTGGGAGGGCAAAAACTGTCTTATCGCGCTACGACGGAAAAAGGGCGTATTTTCGATTGTTCATCAATGATGATGCCGGGGATTTTAGGATCCGCCCCGACGCTCAGCGCACCAACCTGTACCCCTGTTGTCACGCATAAATAATTAACGGCAAATGAAAAGGCGTACATAAATAACGCCTTTTATATTTTCTGACGTATCTGAGTTTTCATAAAAACGATTTTCCAGACATCACGCTAATGAGTACGGAGATAGCCCGTGAATAACTCTACATCGCATGCTTTAGCGGTTAAGACGCCGCTTTCCAGACTTTACCTCGCTCTATTTTCCGCGCCGCTGTTACTGCTTTCACCTGCCGATTTCGCGCGTGCAGCCGATGCCATTTTTGATGGCGAGGCGCGTATAACCGAAACGCTGGGTTACACCGGAGATGTTTACGTTGGACGTAATCAACCCGGAAACCTGCTGATCGATAATGGCAAAATCACCGCCTATAACATCAACATCGGTCGGCTGTTCGACGGCCAAATTTATGAAAGCGTGGTCACGGTCCGTGGGCCAAACGCTGAGCTTAACGCAGTGAACGATCAGTACGTCCTGCGCGGCGACCTCAATCTTGGCCTCGGCACCCTGCGAGTCGAAGAAGGCGCGCTGGCCAGCGCAAAAGAAATCGTTGTCGGCACCACCCGCGGCTACGACAGCCACCTTATCGCCACTGGCGCCGGCTCTCGCGTGACCAGTAATTTTCTCAGCGTAGGTACCGATCTGGGGGCACGCTCCACGCTGGCGATTGAAGACGGCGCGGCGCTCAGCACCGCCTACGATGCGCGCATCGGCAACGGTACCGGGCCGGGTGAAACCGACACGCTAAGCCCGAAAGCCACCGTCACGGGGAGCGGCTCACAGTGGAACGTTGGCCGTACGTTGACGCTTTATGGCGACCTGGACGTGCTGAACGGCGGTGCGGTTAACGTTGGCGGCGTGCAGGTGGCGGGCGTCTCCGGGGCAGGTAAAACCGCCGAGCTGGTTATTGCGGGCAAAGACTCGCGCTTTACCAGCGGCAGCAGCGTGAGCGTGGGCGATTATGGCAATGGCGTGCTGTCGGTGATTGACGGCGGTTCATTTTCCGCTGGCAGCAATACGCTGATCGTGGGGACCTCGGGTTCCGGCTCGAACCGGGGTGCGCTCATTGTCGGCAGCCGCGGCAATATGGACACCGGAACGGGTTTAACTGAGCCAACGCTTGGCACAGCGGGCGGCGCGGGTACTCTCGATGCGAATACGGCAATCAGCCTGCGCGGCGGGCTGTTCGGCAGCTATGTCTACTTCAACCATACCGACGAAAATTACGTCTTCAGCAACAAGATGAGCGGCGAAGGTGAGGTGATCAATACTTCCGGGCAGACAACGCTGAATGGCGATCTTTCAGCCCTTCAGGCGAACGTGACCGCGCGCGGTGGCAAAGTCATTATCGCCAGCAACATCAACACCCAGCCAGAAGACGATATTTTTGATATTCAGACTCTTAGCGCCGAGAACGGCGGGACGCTGATCCTCAACGCGACGGCGGGATCCGACGTTAGCGACGGGCTGGGCTACAGCAGCGCCGCCTCAATCAAGGCCGGCGGAACGCTGGGAGGGAACGGCACGCTGGGTCAGACCGAGATCCTTTCCGGCGGGCATATCTCGCCAGGGGATGGTGATATCGGCACGCTGACGCTGAAACGTTATCTGAATTTTGTGGGTGACTCTTTCTATGATGTCGATATTGCCGGTGATGGCCGCAGCGACCAGCTGCTGGTCGCAGGCAAAACGACCATCAGCGACCGGGCTCAGGTACAGGTCACCGCGCTGGATCCGCAAACCAGCTACAAAATGGGCCAAAGCTACCGCATTTTAACCTCCGACGGGGGAATTGACGGTCAGTTCGCGGGGGCGGTGTCTAAATCCGCCTTCCTGGACGTGGCGCTCAACCAGAGCACCAACGCCGTCGATCTGACTATCGCGCAGAAAGAGACCGGCGGCGAGAATCCTGGAGGCGAAAACCCGGGAGGTGAAAATCCAGGAGGAGGAAACCCAGGAGGAGGAAACCCTGGCGGTGAGAACCCGGGGGGAGAAAACCCTGGCGGTGAGAATCCGGGCAGCGGCAAGCCGGGGATTTTCCAGACCGTCGCCAAAAGTAGCAACCAGTGGAATACCGCTGGCGCGCTCTCCACCCTGACGCAAAGCGGCCCGTCGCTGGCGCTATATAACTCGCTGCTGGTACTCAGCGCGCCGGAAGCGCGCGAGGCGTTCAACCAGCTGTCCGGTGAAGTTTATCCGTCAATGCAGTCCAACCTGATCGCCGGCAGCACGCAGGTGTTTAACGTCTTAAACCAGCGTATGCAGCGCGCGTTTGATAACGACAGCCTGCCGATACCACCATTAGCGATGTCGCTGGTGCAGCAGCCGGAGCCGCAAAACAATGGCGTCTGGGGCCAGACCTTCAGCTCCTGGAGCCGAAACGACGGCGACGGTAACGTGGGCAAGCTGGACGGCAACACCACCGGCTTCCTGCTGGGGGCAGATCGCAAGCTGGCGGATCATAACGTGCGTGTCGGTGGCTACTTCGGCTACAGCCGCGGTGATTACGACGTCGACAGCCGTCGTTCCTCAACGGATACCGATAACTACCACCTTGGCCTGTATGCGGCGGGTCAACAGGATGCGTTCTCCCTTCGCGGCGCGCTGGGTTACACCTGGCACAAGATCGAAGGCGAGCGCAGCGTTGATTTCAGCGGCTTCTCGGATCGGCTGAAGTCTGATTACGACGCCAACTCGCTGCTGGCATTCACCGAAGCGGGCTACCGCTTCGGCCAGCCTGATATGAATATCGAGCCGTTCGTCAATTTATCGTACATTCGACTGCATACCGACAGCTTCAGGGAAGACGGCGGTGCCGCCGCGCTGAGCGTGCGTAACGAAACGATGAATACCTTTTACTCCACCCTCGGGGTGCGCGGTGTGACCGAGCTGCCAAAGAACGTGAACCTCTACGGTTCGTTGGGCTGGCAGCACGCCTATGGCGATAAGAATACCTCTTCGCGCATGGCGTTTGCGGGCAGCGACGCGTTCATTACTCAGGGGCAGGCCGTGGATGAGGACGTGATGGTGGGTGATATCGGCGTGAGCGTACAGCTGTCGCGTGCTGCGACGCTGGATGTGGGTTATCAGGGGCAATATGGTGCGGATACCCGCGTCAACTCGGTTAACGCTAATCTGCGCTGGTCGTTCTGAATTATTTCCAGTAAAAGAACCCGCCCTTGTGGCGGGTTTTTGCTTTTAGGCTCTCAGGAATTCAGGGATCGTTCCCAACCGCATCCAGCAGTTTGTTTTTAAAGATAAACAAACACGCCTCGTTGAAGTTCTCCGCCCCCAGGCGTTCCGACAGCGCCGTCCGTTTGCGATAGAGGCTCTTCACCGACGTGTTCAGCTCATCGGCAATCGCTTCCATCGACATCCCTGCCCTCAACAACCGCAGCATGATCGCTTCGTGCGTGCCAAGCCGTAAGTTAAGCAGCCACTTGGTCGTCAGACGCCTGCCCTTCATATTGAGCACCAGGTTAAATAACGATGCCATATCCGGCGCCGTAAGCGACGTGTTCATAAACAACTTCATACTGAGTAGATTCTCCTCGCGATGTCGCATATCCAGCATAACGCAGCAGATCGTTTTTTTTGTTCTGGCCGGATGGCGTATCAGGTAATCATATAAACGGAGCGGAGAACGGCTATCAATCAACACAGAATATTCATCTGCACCGTTATCAAATATGTTTCTGTCAATCGAGTCGAGCAGGATAATATCCGGGAAAAATAGCCTCATCCCCCTGACAAGATAGCGATCCTGGGTCACTAACACTATTGAAGTTGCCACTAACCATCCCTTTTAGATTAAAGCAAGAACGCACCTTCAGAAAGAAGGCCGCCTTCGTTTTATAGCGCTGTAATATTAACGACAATATGTATTCTGGCGTTGAACATCCCTCAATACAGACATTGATGAGTAAGACTTCCTGTAGACTTTCATTCAATGGCTGGCGTTAATTATAAATAAAAAACAATCGCAGAAAAGTCACTTCGCTGAACATTAAGACTTTTTGTCATGAAACTTCCCAAACATGCACCAGAAAGTACTTTAATTGCTACAATAAAACCTCGCCGGGAATATAAACAAACTCAAAAAGACATAAATAAAATACATCAATATCAAATAGTTACAAATACAGATTCAATACAAAATAATCACAAAAGACATCTCATTCCAGAATTATCCCAAAACTACCCCTCTGCTTTTCACCATATTTATCCGGCAACATATCAGGTGTACATTACCTTCCACCCAGTTCCCAAAGAGGAGGTTCCATAATTACCTTAAAGTAAGTACCCCATAACGTTACTGCATTCAGATTTAATGTTCTCATTTATGGCCTTTAACGCAGAGTTAAAAGGCGGCCGTGTTATGCAATGGATTCATGATAAACAAATGGCAAATAGATATGGAAAGATCGCTTCGCTTCAATACGTTATTCTTTTATCGCGCCCCAGGATTATTGTTTCTGCTATTTCTGTTTCCTGTTCTCGTTCAGGCAACGGAATCCGTTTATGAGCAACAGATTCAACAGGCACGTAACGGTAATTACACGCCGTTTCTCAATTATCTTCAGCGGTATCAGCAACAGCATGCTCTGACGCCCGAGCAAGTGGCGGACTGGTTACAGGTGGCTGCGTGGGCAGGTCGTAATGACGAGGTGATTCAGCTCTGGCAGCGCTATGGCATTTATATGCCGCTGCCCGCTCGCGGCGTTGCGGCTGTCGCGCAGGCCAGAAGAGATCAAAAAGCGTGGCAGCCTGCCTTATCACTGTGGAATGAGGCGCGTAGCCTTGCGCCACATAATGACGATTATCGTATCGGTTATATCAAAACCCTGGCCGATGCCCGCATGGATACGCTCGCTCTGCAGGAAGCCCGCCAGCTGGTGACGGAGGATCCCTCTCCGGCGCATCTTCAGACGCTTTCGTACGTCTGGTTACGCCAGGGAAAAAGCTGGGATCGGCTTTTAGCGGACACGCGCGCGCTGACCCTCGCGCCGGAGAATAACGCGCTCCTTAGCGAGCTGACTGACGCGCTAACGGATAACCGGGTGAGTACTCCCGCGCTGATGCTGTCACAAAGGGTAACGCTGCCCCCCGCGCAGCGCCGCCGTCTGGAGCTTAATGCCGCCGCAGAATGGGTTCGCCTTGCCGACGTGCCTGGCAGAACGGAAAAGGAGCGCCTGCAGCTGGCGCAAACGGCACTGAATCGTTACGACGCCCTGCTCTCACGCTGGCAACACGAACCGCAGGCAGCGGAAGACATCATCCTCGCCCGTATCGACAGGCTGGGTGCGCTGTACGCGCATGGCGATTACCCGCAGGTCATCCGTGAATATCAGGCGCTGACGGAGGCGCAGCATCCGGTGCCGGGCTGGGCGATCGGCTGGGCGATCTCCGCGTATCTACAAGAGAAAAACGCCACTGCCGCCTTCTCGCTGCTGCAACGCTATCCGCAATACGCCGCCGATCCGCAGGACGAGGAGCATGCGCTTTTCTACGCCTGGCTGGACACGGGGCAGTATCAGGCCGCTCGCCAGTACGTTGAGCGCCAGACCCGCAGCGTTCCGTGGACCCGCTACGATTTCGGCTCGCCCACTCCGCAGCCCAACGATCGGTGGCTTACCGGGCAGTCGCTCAAATTTAACTATTTGCTCTCAACTAACGCCCTGCCGGATGCGGATAAGCTGGCGCACCGTCTGGCCACAACGGCGCCGGGCAATCAGGGGCTGCAGATTGACTATGCCACCCTGCTTCAGGCGCGGGGCCAGCCGCGCGCGGCCGAGCAAACGTTAAAAAGGGCGGAGGCGCTGGAGCCATCTAATCTGGAGCTGGAACAGCAGCAGGCTTACGTCGCCATGGATCTGCAGGAGTGGCGCCAGATGGATTTACTGGCCGACGACGTGCTTGCCCGCGCGCCCGTTGCTCGCAGCGCCAGGCGTCTGGACAGGCTCAGAACGGTGCATCACATGTCCGAGCTGCGCCTTAACGCGAGCAAGGGCTTGCACTCCGATAACCCCATCAGCGGGACGCACGACCTGAACGGGGATGCCACGCTCTATGGTCCACCGGTAGCGGATAGCTGGCGGCTGTTTGCGGGTACCCGCTATGCGCAGGGTAATTTCGATGAAGGCAAAGGCACCAGCCGTCACCTCCTGGGCGGCGTCGAGTGGCGTCCTCGCGACCTTCAGCTCGAAGCCGAGGTATCCAGCAACCGCTATCACGGTGAAAACAAGCCGGGTGCTCGCCTCTCAACCACGTACTTTCTCAATGATAACTGGCAGGTCAGCGGCAGCCTTGAACGCTTATCCCGCACCGCGCCGCTAAGGGCACTACGCAACGGGATTAGCGCCAACCGGGGTGAAGGCGGGATCCGCTGGTATCAAAACGAGCGCCGTGAGTACCAGTTCAGCGCCGCCGTCAGCCGCTTCTCAGACCATAATCGCCGACAGGAATACACCCTTACGGGTAAGGAGCGTCTCTGGCAGACCCCGACCCTGACGCTGGATCTTGAACCGGGGATCGCCGCCAGTAAAAACAGCCTGCGGGACACGCTCTATTACAACCCGGCGCGGGATCTGTCCGTGACGGCCGCCCTGTCCGTGGACCATGAGATGTACCGCCATTACGGCACCCTCTGGAGCCAGCAGTTGGTGGCGGGAGGCGGCAGCTACTGGCAGAAAAACCAGTCCGTTGGCGCCATCGCCCTGCTGGGCTACGGGCAACGCGTCCAGTGGAATAACGTCATTGATACCGGCGTGATGCTGAACTGGGATAAACGCCCTTACGACGGCAAACGCGAGAGCAACCTCTCCGTCACGCTTGACGCGACTTTACGCTTTTAAGGATGAATATGCTGAACACACGTTTTTCCGTGAGCCTGATCCTCATCGGCTGGCTCTGCCTCAGCGCGAGCGTCTGGGCGCAGGCGATCTCGTTCGTTGCGCCCAGCGAGCGGCCGCAGCCGGAGGCGAGCAAACCCTGGCCGCAGAACCAGTTTCTGGTGCTGGCCTACCACGACGTCGAAGACGATGCCGCCGATCAGCGCTACCTCTCCGTGCGCACCAGCGCGCTAAACGAGCAGATTAGCTGGCTTCTGCACAACGGCTATCACGCCATCAGCGTGCAGGACATTCTGGACGCGCATGACGGCAAAAAATCGCTGCCGCCGAAAGCCGTTCTGCTCAGCTTTGACGACGGCTACAGCAGCTTCTACACCCGCGTCTGGCCGCTGCTTAAGGCCTGGAACGTGCCTGCGCTCTGGGCGCCGGTGGGCAGTTGGGTGGATACGCCAGCAAACCAGAAGGTGAACTTTGGCGGCCTGATGACGCCCCGGGATCGCTTCGCGACCTGGGACATGGTGCACGAGCTCAGCCAGTCTCCGCTGGTTGAGATCGGATCGCATACCTGGGCCTCGCATTACGGCATCGTCGCCAACCCGCAGGGCAGCCGCGAACCGGCCATCGCCAACCGCTTTTATGATAAAGCGACGGGGCGCTATGAAACTGACCAGCAGTTCAGCCAGCGGATCGGCGATGACGTCCGCAAGGTGACGGAGAAAATCGCGCAGGTGACGGGCAAAGCGCCGCGCGCCTGGGTCTGGCCTTACGGTGCCGCCAGCGGTACGTCGCTCGCCATCGCCAGGCAGCAGGGCTACCGGCTGGCCTTTACTCTGGAGGACGGGCTGGGTGACGTGCGCAATCTCGGTAGCATTCCCCGTTTGCTGATCGCCGGCAACCCCTCGCTCAAAGCGTTTGCCAGTTCGGTCAGCCGGGTTCAGGAGCACGATCCCGTGCGCGTGATGCACGTCGATCTCGACTACGTTTACGATCCCGATCCGGCTCAGCAGACCCAAAACATCAACAGGCTGATCCAGAGGGTCTACGACATGAAAATCAGCCACGTCTTCCTGCAGGCGTTTGCCGACCCGCAGGGCGATGGCAGGATCAGGGCGCTCTATTTCCCCAACCGCCGGCTTCCGGTCCGGGCCGATCTCTTTAACTTCGTATCCTGGCAGTTGCAAACCCGCGCGGGGGTGAAGGTCTACGCGTGGATGCCGGTGCTCTCGTTCGATCTCGATCCTGCCCTGCCGCGCGTGCAGCGCCGGGACGATCGAACCGGCCAGCTGCGCGAGGCCAATGAGCCCTACATCAGGCTTTCACCGTGGGACCCGCAGGTTCGCCTGCAGGTGACGGAAATCTATGAAGATCTGGCCCGCCATGCCAGCTTCAACGGGATCCTGTTCCATGACGATGCGGTACTGACGGACGTTGACGCTGCCGGGCAGGACACGACGCGCCAGAAAAGCCGGAGGCTTATCGGATTTACCCGCGCTCTGAGCCAGGCGGTGAAGCACATCCGCGGCCCGCAGATAAAAACCGCGCGCAATATGTTCGTCCTTCCCATTCTGCAGCCCGAAAGCGAAGCGTGGTTTGCGCAGAATCTCGATGATTTTCTGGCGGCCTATGACTGGACGGTGCCCATGGCAATGCCGCTGATGGAGTCCGTTCCGGCGAACGAGAGCAATGCCTGGCTGACGCGTTTGATCAAGGCCGTCGCCGCGCGGCCCGGCGCGCTGGATAAAACCATTTTCGAGCTGCAGGCCAGAGACTGGGAGCAGAAGCCGCAGCGCGCCGTCTCCGACAGTCAGCTTGCGGCGTGGATGCGCGTCCTCCAGCTGAACGGCATCAAAAACTACGGCTACTACCCTGACGATTTCATCAATAACCAGCCTGATATCTCGCGCATCAGGCCCGTCTTTTCTTCCTACTGGTACCCTGACAATGACTGATCGCATAATCGCCTTTTCAATTTTGTGTCTGGTATTCGGGCTGCCGTTAGGGGTGGCCGCCCTCTTTACCGGCGAGCTGATTCTGGATTTTGTCTTCTTCTGGCCGCTGTTTATGTCCGTGCTCTGGGTCACCGGCGGCCTCTATTTCTGGTTTCAGCTTGAACGCCGCTGGTCGTGGGATAAAGACACGCCCGCCCCGACGCTCGCCGGCGAACCGCTCATCTCAATTCTGATCCCCTGCTTCAATGAGGAAAGAAACGCCAGAGAGACCATCAGCGCCGCGCTGGCTCAGCGATACGAGAATATTGAAGTGATCGCCATCAACGACGGCTCGTCTGATAACACCGCGCAGGTGCTGCAGCAGCTGGCGCTGGAGCAGCCGCGCCTGCGGGTGATTAACCTCGCGGAGAACCAGGGGAAAGCCGTGGCGCTCAAAGCCGGGGCGGCGGCGGCTCGGGGCGATCTGCTGGTCTGCATTGACGGCGACGCCCTGCTCGACCGCGACACCGCGGCCTATCTGGTCGCGCCGCTGATTCAGTATCCCCACGTCGGGGCGGTTACCGGGAACCCGCGCATTCGCACGCGCTCCACGCTGATTGGCCGCATTCAGGTTGGCGAGTTTTCGTCCATCATTGGGCTCATCAAGCGGACGCAGCGGATCTATGGACGGGTCTTTACCGTCTCCGGCGTCATCGCCGCCTTTCGTCGGCAGGCGCTGGCGGACGTCGGGTACTGGAGCCCGGACATGATCACCGAAGACATCGACATCAGTTGGAAGCTCCAGCTGCGCCACTGGGATATCTTTTTCGAGCCGCGGGCGCTGTGCTGGATCCTGATGCCGGAGACGCTGAAGGGCCTGTGGAAGCAGCGTCTGCGCTGGGCACAGGGCGGCGCGGAGGTATTTCTGGTGAACCTGCGCAAGATGGTGCGCTGGGAGCATCACCGCATGTGGCCCCTGTTTCTGGAGTACGCGCTGTCAACGCTGTGGGCCTTCGCGTATGCGATAACGGTGCTGCTGTACATCATCAGCCACGTCGCGCCCATTCCCGCCAGGCTGACCATTGAAACCCTGTTTCCCCCGGCGTTTACCGGGCTGCTGCTGGGCGTGATGTGCCTGCTGCAGTTCCTGGTCAGCTTGTACATCGAGCGGCGCTATGAGCGCAAGGTGGCCAGCTCGCTTTTCTGGGTGATTTGGTTCCCGATGGTCTACTGGATGATTGGTCTGTTCACCACCCTCGTCGCATTTCCAAAAGTCATGCTTAAACGTCAGCGCGCCCGCGCGCGCTGGATCAGTCCGGACCGGGGAAAAGGAAGCCTTCAATGAACGAAAATACCTTAATTTTGACTGAACATCGGTTGCTGCCACGACTTTTTGATGCCGCGTTAACCGTGGTGGCGTGGGGCGGGTTTCTGTTCTTCCTGTATGCCAGGCTGTGGATGCAGTTAACCGAGGAGAGCGACCACCGGTGGAGCGTGATTATTGCCTCCTTTAATACGGTGTTGATCTATTTACTGTTCGCCGCACTCAACGGCTGGCTGCTGATTTTGTGGTATCAGTACAACCGCCGCCGCGCGAACGTAAGACGACGTCAGCCAGGCTTGTTGCATCATGACGAACTTGCCCGCAGCTTTAACGTCTCACCGCAGCTCATCTCGGAGATGAGCCAGCACAACCTGCTGACGGTTTATCATGACCAGATTGGTCGCATCATCGAATTGAAAACCAGCGCGCAGCAGGACGAGGAAGCGCAGTAACAAAAAGCCCCCACAGAGAATACCCTGCGGGGGCTTTTTTAGCGCAGATGCTCGTTACTTATCCTTCAGTACAATCAGCGGCTCGATATCGCTCTCTTTTTTCACCACCAGCGAGTCATCACCGCGCAGGCAGGTCCCGCCGTAATTTCCGCCCACGGTAAAGGTACAGACCTGAATGTACTTGCCGTCGACGTTTGGCAGGCACCAGAGCTGCTGGTAGATATTTTTGCGGTCAACAAACTTGCCGCTGGATTTATCCAGCAGCTCGTCCTGGGCGCTGATGAGATCGATATTGCTGCCGCAGCGTCCGGCAATCGGCTTGACGGCGTATCCGGTCTGCTTCAGCAGGTCGTTAACCTCAAAATCGGTGTCGAGCAGGTAACGGTGGTTCGGGAACAGCTGCCACAGTACCGGAAGAATCGCCTTGTTGCCGGGAATAACGGTCCACAGCGGTTCAAAGACCAGCACTTCCGGGCGCAGCAGAACATCAATCAGGCGCACTTCGCCCTCAGGATGCCCGGTGCGGATCGGCACGGCGGCGTATTCGGTTTCGCTGACCTCGCGGATCTGCTCTATCGCCGTCTCCCACGCCCAGGTTTTCCACACGCAGTTGACGTGGCGACCCTCGTCGTCAATCAGCTGCCCGGCAGCATCCCAGCTCAGGGCGCCAAGCCCGTGCAGAATTTTGGTTTCAAACCCGGCCTGCATCAGCGAGCGCTGGATAAAGAGCGCGTGATAGTCCTCTTCGACATCGTTGTCCTGCATGATGTGGACGAACGGCCGTGCGTGGCTATGCTTCCATGCGCCGGTCAGCTCTTCCAGCAGCCCTTCTGCCGGGTTATGCCCGCTGCCGCGATAGCCGTTTTTCACCCACTCTTCGAGAATTAGCCCGCCTTCAGTGTGGCAGGACGCGGAATCGGCGTTGTATTCGTAAACCTTAATGCCGCGCTCATCCATGCAAAAATCCATACGACCGGTGATCATATGGTGGCGACGCCATTGCCAGGAGAGGCGCAGGCGCGGCCAGAGGATTTTCGGGATGTCGAACAGCGCCAGCAGATTGTCGTCTTTCAGCACCTTGTCCGTCGCGTGCAGGTACATCAGGTGCAGTTCGTTGGTGGCCTTGATCAGCTCCTGCTCGGCGCTTTCGGTAATGGTGAAGTACTGGCAGGGATCTTTGTTGATCACATGGCCGTTGGCGCGGATATATGCCTGCTGCAGCGCGTCATTTTCGTTCAGCCATTTTCCGTCGAACTGACGTTTGTTTTTCAGCCGCGCACCGCGGATTTTCAGCAGTTCACCGTCCGGTTCAGGCTGGGGAATGCTGTGCTCCGTGTCGTCCGTCTGGATCATCCAGCCGAGAATTTCGGTATCGCTGAAGGTGTCATGAAGGGTATAGCAGCCATTCTCCACGGTCATGCGCAGCTCGCGCGTCCACTGCTGCCCGAGCGGCAGCGGCGAGTGAATCACGTTCTGCTCCGCAATACGCACCTTATCGTCGAGAAGCTGGGTGATCACCGCCACGTGGCCGGTCTCGTGAAACTCGCCGCCTTTTTGCCAGATCAGTAGCGCCCCGGCGCGCGGCGCGCGCTTCGAGCCGTTGGCAAAAGCCTGAAGGGGCAGAATGTTATCGTTCACCACCTGGCGCAAAAAGCGCAGGGAGAAGATTTCCCACGCCATGCCGACATCGGTAAACACGAAGCCATAGTTGAGGAACAGGAAACGGCGGGCGAACTCAACGCACTGCCACTTGTGGCCCATGTATTCATTGCCGATATAGCTGCGGAAATCCGCGTCTTCCGGGTATTTTCGCGGATCCAGACTGCCGTAATTCGATGAGTAAATCGCCACGCCACCCGGCGCATAACCTAACAATGTCCCGAATGGCGCATCACTGCTTAACTTTCCTTTACGCATGTATCCAACCTAAAACAGGCAGGCGGCAATTTTTTATGGGTTGTCGTCGTCTGCACGTTGTAATTAACCTGACAGAGGAGCGTTTATCATACACCTGCGCGACGCGTGAATAACATTTAAAACAACCAGCATGCCGCGAAATGCCCTGGCGCAATCTCCTGCATCGCAGGCTCCTGCGTCTGACAAACCGGCATGGCGTGCGGGCAGCGGCTGCAGAACTTACAGCCCGGCAGCACGGACGTGGGGCCGGGAATGTCGCCGCGCAGGGTGGCGTCTTCGAGATTGCGGATGCGCGGATCGGGCTGGGGAACCGCCGCCAGCAGCGCGCGGGTGTAAGGGTGTGCCGGGCGCTGATACAGTTCATTCGCCGGGGCCACCTCTACCAGTTTGCCGAGATACATCACCCCAATGCGGCTGGAGATATGGCGCACCATGGAGAGATCGTGGGCGATAAACAGATAGGTTAGCCCCAACTCCTGCTGCAGGTCCTGCAAAATATTCACCACCTGCGCCTGCACCGATACGTCCAGCGCCGAGAGCGGCTCATCACACAGCACAAATTCAGGATGCACGGACAACGCGCGGGCAATACTGATGCGCTGACGCTGCCCGCCGCTGAACTCATGCGGGAACCGTTCAAGGTGTTCGTGCTTCAGCCCCACTTTGTAGAGCAGCGTTTCCGTACGTTCTCGCTGTTCTTCGCGGCTGTAGCCGTGGATCTGCATCGGTTCGGCCACCAGCTGTCGTACCGTCATACCGGGGTTGAGCGAGGAGTAAGGATCCTGAAAAATTGCCTGCATCCGCTTACGCAGCGGCTTGAGCTCTCTTTCGCGGGCGTGGGCGATTGCCTGTCCGGCAAAGTGGATCTCGCCAGAGGTAATATCGAAAAGGCGCAGTATGGCGCGCCCGAGGGTGGATTTTCCGCAGCCGGACTCACCCACCAGGCCAAACGTCTCGCCGGGCTGGATATCAAAGCTCACGCCATCAACCGCCTTCACGGCCACGCCTTTACGCAGCAAACCGCCGTTGAGCGGATAGTGCTTGCGCAGATCGCGCACGCTCACTAATGGCGCCTGTTGTTCACTCATGCCTGAATCTCCTCGGCCCATAGCCAGCAGGCGGCGCGATGGCCCTCTCCGGCGGTGTAAAATGCGGGTTGCCGTTCACACTGGGGCATGCGCTTCGGGCAGCGTTCCGCAAATGGACAGCCCGGCGGCGGGTTAAGCAGGCCAGGCGGCGAACCTTCAATGGGCGATAAACGTTGATTCACCTCATCCGGGCGCGGCAGCGAGGCCAGCAGACCCTGGGTGTAAGGATGCGCAGGGCGATAAAAAATGTCCTCCACGCTCCCCTCCTCCATCACCAGGCCGCCGTACATCACCACCACGCGGCTGCAGACCTGCGCCACCACGCCGAGATCGTGGGTGATCAGCAAAATCGCGGTCCGGGTCTGCTGTTGCAGACTTTTCAGCAGGCGCAGGATCTGCGCCTGAATGGTCACGTCCAGCGCGGTGGTCGGCTCATCGGCAATAAGAAGCTTCGGATTACAGGAGAGCGCAATAGCGATCATCACCCGCTGGCGCATCCCGCCGCTGAACTCGTGGGGATACTGGTCGTATCGGCGTTCCGCTTCAGCAATGCCCACCTGATCCAGCATGGCTATTGCTGCCGCTTTGGCCGCTTTTTTCGACAGTTTTTTATTTCGCACCAGGATCTCAGACATCTGCTTGCCGATAGTGAGCACCGGGTTCAGGGCGGTCATCGGATCCTGAAAAATCATCGCGATCTCGTTGCCGCGAATGGCACGCATCTGCGCGGGCGTTTTCTGCGCCAGGTCCTCATTCTGGAAGCGAATGCTGCCGCCGGTTATCCGTCCGTTGCTCCCCAGAAGCTGGATAATCGACTTACAGGTGACGCTTTTCCCGCAGCCCGACTCGCCGACAATACCGACGAGTTCCCCCGGCTGAACCTGAAAGCTCACGCCACGCACCGCGTGAACCTCGCCCTCGCGGGTGCGGAACGTGGTTTGCAGGTTCTCAAGCGCTAATAAGTTACTCATCGCGATTTGCTCCCGGCTCAAAGGCGGTACGGAACACATCGCCCAGCACGTTAAAGCTGAACACCGTCAGCAGGATCAGAATGCCGGGGAACATCGCCAGCCACGACGCTTCGCCAATATAAGACTGGGCGTTGTTAAGCATGCTTCCCCATGATGCCGCCGGTGCCTGCACGCCCAGCCCTAAGAAGCTGAGCGTAGACTCCATCAGAATGGCCGAGGCGATATTCAGCGTGGCCGCCACGATAATGGTCGGCAGCACGCCGGGAATGATGTGGCGCACGATAATACGCAGCGGATGCGCTCCCGACGCGCGGGCATAAAGCACGTACTCGCGCTCTTTCACCGATAGGGTTTCAGCACGCACCAGACGCGACATGTTCATCCACGTCAGCAGGCTGATAATCAGAATGATGTTATCCACGCCCGGCTTGAGGTAAGCATTCACCACCAGCAGCAGGAAGAAGGCCGGAATGGCCATCAGGATATCCACGGCGCGCATCATCAGGTTATCCAGCCAGCCGCCAAAATAGCCGCTCACCGTTCCTACTACCGTGCCGATAAGCGTGGAAAAGAGCATGGCAAGAAAACCGACCATCAGGGAGATCTGGCCGCCATACAGCGCGCGGGTAAAGTAGTCGCGCCCGTATTCGTCGGTGCCGAACCAGTGCGCGGCATCCGGCGGCAACGTGCGCGCGCCGAGCGCCATCCGATCTGGATCGTACGGACTTAACCCCGCACAGAGCGCGGCGACAACGAAAATAAAAAGCACAAACAGGGAGAACTGCGCCGGACGGTTGCGGCGCAGCTGGTGACGAACCTGCTTCCAGCGTCTGCTCATCCGGTTACCTCAGCGTACGAATGCGGGGATCGGCGAAGCGATAAAGCACGTCAGCGATCAGGTTACCGACGATCAGCATTATCGACGAGAGCATGATGATCGCCATAATCAGCGGGTAGTCCAGCGAGGCGATCGACTGGATCCCGAGCAGCCCCATCCCCGGCCAGGAGAAGACGCTCTCGGTCACATAAGCTCCTATAATCAGCTCACCGAACGACAGGCCGAACAGGGTAATCACCGGCAGCAAGACGTTTTTCAGCACGTGGCGGAACAGAATACTGAAATGCGTGGCGCCGTAGGCAAGCTGGGTCTGTACGTAGTCGGCGGAGAGCTGCGAGATGGTGTTAGAACGGATGTAGCGCACGTAGCTGGAGAGGTTATAGAACGTGAGCGCAATACACGGCAGCACGCCGTGGCGCAGCAGATCCAGCCCGTTATCCTCCATGCCGATGGTGCGCATCCCCATGCTGGGGAACCAGTTAAGCTGCACGGCAAAAACGGTGATGAGCAAAATGCCGAACCAGAAAATCGGTACCGAGATGCCGATATAGGCAAACAGGTTCAGCAGGTGATCCAGCCAGCGGTGCTTAAATGCCCCCGCCAGCAGCCCCAGCGGGATCGCCAGCACGATAGCCATCAGCAGCGACGCCCCCATCAGCCCCAGCGTGGCCGGAATGCGTTCGCCGATCATCTCCAGCACCGGGCGGTGGTAAATCAACGAATAGCCGAGATCGCCCTGCAAAACGCTTTTCAGCCACAGGACGTACTGCGTGACCAGCGGCTTATCCAGCCCCAGGCTCTGGCGAATGCGCTCAATATCTTCCGGCGCCATACGCGGCGTGATGTACGCGGCCACGGGGTCGCCGGGCGCGAGCTTGACCAGCAAAAACGCCACCAGCGAAATAAAGAAAAGCATCGGCAACTGCAGCAGCAGCCGACGCGTGAGGAGTGTGTTCACGACGTGCCCTTAAAAGGCCCCGATCTTACGACCGGGGCAACAGCCTATTTTTGATAAATTTTTGACAGATCCTGGAACAGATAAACCGGCTTCGGCTCCGCTTCCTTCGTGCCGCCGAAGCGTTTATCCACGGCGACGGTCGCATTGGTGTAGGCGATCGGGTAGTAGGTCATCTCGTTCGCCACGGTCTGCTGAATTTGCTTGTAGATATCGGCACGTTTCGCGGCGTCGGTTTCCACGGCACCTTTATCCCACAGGGCATCAAACTGCGGATTTTTGTAGTGCGCGTAGTTATAGGCTTCGTTGCTCATGAACAGCGATTTGTAACCGTCCGGCTCTGATCCCATAATGTAGCCGCCCAGGTTCAGTTCCCACGCGGTGTTGTTCATATCAAGACTGCGCTGAGACATGGCGTTGGAGTCCAGCGGCATCAGCTCCACGTTCACCCCAATGCCCTTCAGCGCCTGCTGAATGTAGAGCGCCATGCTCTCCTGGGTTTTGTTGGTGTTCACATACGCCAGGCGCAGCTTGAGATTATCCGGCGCGCCGGACGTCTTCAGCAGGTCTTTGGCTTTTTGCAGATCGAATTTGTACTGTTCAACGTCATCCGTCTTGTAAAGCGTATCTGGCGTCAGGAACGAGGTTGCCGGTTTAGCGTAGTCCAGCGAGGTAAACGCGGTCTGAGTTAGCTCGTCTTTGTTGATGGCGTACGCGATGGCCTGACGCAGCGCTTTGCTCTTCATCACCGCCACGTTCTGGTTGAACGTCATATAGGCCAGGCGGCCCTCCGGATAGACCACGAAGTCGAACTTACCGGTATTTTTCAGGCGTTTCACATCCTGCGGGTCAACCATCTTAAGGTTGATTTCACCGTTTTGCAGCGCCAGGTTGGCGGCGTTGCTGTCTTTGGCGAAACGGTAGGTGACGGAATCGAGCTTCGGTTTGCCGTTCCAGTAATCGTCGAAGCGCGTAAGGGCATAATATTGCCCGGCGCGATACTCTTTAAATTTGAACGGCCCGGAACCGACCGGCGCATCGTTTTTGGTGCTCTTTTCCAGGTCGCCTTCACCGGCGAACACGTGCTGCGGGATCGGGTAGATCTGCACCAGGGTGCCGGTAAAGGCCGCGCTGACCTGCGGTAAGGTGAACTTAACGGTGCGCTCATCAACCTTGCTCACTTCAACAGGCTTGCCGCCGTAGGTAAACATGCTGCGGAAGAAGCTGTGCTGTTTGGCATCCAGCAGCTTATTGAAGGTGAAGACCACGTCGTCCGCCGTCAGCGGCTGGCCGTCCTGCCATTTTAGGTTGGGTTTTAGCGTCAGGGTGTAGCTCAGGTTGTCGGCAGAAGGCGTCAGGCTTTCCGCCAGGCCCCACTCAATGTTGCCGTTATTAAAGCTGTACAGCGGGGCATAAAGCGCCTGCATGATGGTTAATGTTGTGCGGTCGCTGGCGTAGAGCGGATTAACAGCTAACGGGTCGCCGGAGGTAATCCCGATAATGAGCGAACCGCCCTCTTTTGGCGCGTCGCTTTTTGCCGCCGCGGCCGAATTTGTCTCTTTATTTTTCGCATCATCACAGCCCGCCAGGCCTAACGCGAGCGAAACGACCACTGCCGATAACAGAAGCTTGCGCATCTCACTAACTCCTTGCCTTATAAAGTGTTTATTACTGCATCTTTTATTTATGTTGAAGCATCATATTCAGCTTTAGCGGTTTACGCATTAATTATGAAAATGCGATTTTCGATTAAGCTTATGCCGGATTTGATATATATAAGCAGCAGAAGGAATAGCGGTTAATTGCTTGCGCTCACAACGTTAAACGCTTCACAAATCTCCTGCTACACTGCCTCAACACATCACTAAAAAGGCAGGCCAACATGTCAGACAACACATATCAGCCACCAAAAGTATGGGAATGGAAAAAGAACGGCGGCGGCGCGTTCGCCAACATCAACCGTCCAATTTCCGGCGCAACGCATGAGAAGGATTTGCCCGTAGGCTCTCACCCGCTGCAGCTCTACTCGCTGGGCACACCGAACGGCCAGAAGGTGACGATCATGCTCGAAGAGCTATTGGCACTGGGCGTGACGGGCGCGGAATACGATGCGTGGTTGATCCGCATCGGCGAGGGCGATCAGTTCTCCAGCGGGTTTGTCGACGTGAACCCGAACTCGAAAATCCCGGCGCTGCGTGACCACTCCACGAACCCGCCAACGCGCGTCTTTGAATCCGGCAATATCCTGCTCTATCTGGCGGAGAAATTCGGCCACTTCCTGCCGAAAGATCCGGCGGGACGCACCGAGACGCTGAACTGGCTGTTCTGGCTCCAGGGCGCGGCACCGTTCCTCGGCGGCGGCTTTGGCCACTTCTACAACTATGCGCCAGTAAAAATCGAGTACGCGATTGACCGCTTCACCATGGAAGCTAAGCGCCTGTTCGACGTGCTGGATAAACAGCTGGCGCGCGGTCGCTACGTGGCGGGTGAGGAGTACACCATCGCGGATATGGCGATTTGGCCATGGTTCGGCTGCGTGGCGCTGGGCAGCGTTTATAACGCCGCCGAATTCCTGGATGCAGAGAAGTATACCAACGTCCAGCGCTGGGCGAAGGACGTGGCGAACCGCCATGCGGTTAAGCGCGGTCGCATCGTTAACCGCACCAGCGGCGAGCTGAACGAGCAGCTCCACGAACGCCACGCGGCGAGCGACTTCGATACCAATACGGAAGACAAGCGTCAGGCGTAACGTTTCGCCGGGCGGCTCCCCGCCCGGCAGCCGCGATCCTTGCCCAGGGCATGATTAGCCTAAAGGTTGAGTGGCTATTGCTGGCACTATCTGGACGTTTTTCTCACCTCAGAATGAGAAACGCCGTATCAACTGACAGCAGTCACAAAGGATCTGTTATGAGACTTATTAAAACAACGCTGGTTATCAGCGCCCTCATTTTTTCCACCTCTGGAATGGCCATCGACAAAACCGCCGCCGGCGCGGTAGCAGGTGCTGCTATTGGCGCAGCCACGGGCAAAGATCTGAAATCAACTGTGGGTGGTGCCGTGGTTGGCGCAGGCACGGGTGCAATGTTCAAAAACGGCGAAAAAGGCAAAGACGCACGTAAGGGCGGTGCCGTGGGTGCCGTCGTTGGCGCGGGCGCGGCTGCGGTGACGGGCAATAGCGTGCTGAAAGGCGCGGCCGTGGGTGCCGGCACGGGCGCGCTGATTGGTGAAGCGACGCACTAACAGCATCGGGAAAAGAAAGAAGTAAGGCCGCATCAGGCGGCCTGTTGTGTTATGCCGTCAGGCGGAACTTCTGCACCGAGCGTTGAAGCTCTTCGGTCTGGCGTTCCAGCGCCGCGGCTGCTGCGGAAACCTCTTCGACCAGCGAGGCGTTCTGCTGGGTGACGCCGTCCATCTGCGTAATGGCAATCCCGACCTGCGAAATGCCCTTACTTTGCTCCTCAGAAGCCGACGCGATTTGCTTCATAATGGTCGTCACCTCCGTCACGTCACGCAAAATCGCATCCATGGTGGTGCCCGTGTCGCTCACCAGCTGCGCACCCTGCTCTACGCGGGTCACGGAATCGGTAATCAGACCCTCAATTTCTTTTGCCGCATTGGCGCTGCGGCTTGCCAGGTTGCGGACTTCACCCGCTACCACGGCGAACCCACGCCCCTGCTCGCCCGCGCGCGCCGCTTCTACGGCCGCATTGAGCGCCAGAATATTGGTCTGGAAGGCAATGCTGTTGATGACGTTGGTGATTTCAGCAATTTTCTTCGAGCTTTCCGAAATACCGCTCATGGTGGTGACCACCTCTTCCACCAGCGAGCCGCCGCGGCTGGCGGTTATTGAGGCCACATCGGCAAGCTGGCTGGCCTGACGCGCGCTTTCGGCGTTCAGCTTCACGGTAGCGGTCAGCTGTTCCATGCTGGCCGCCGTCTCTTCCAGCGCGGCAGCCTGCTCTTCGGTACGGGAAGAGAGATCGTTGTTGCCGCTGGAGATCTCCGTCGCGCCGCGCCAGATATTCTCACTGCCGGAGCGAATGGTGCTGACCGCTTCACGCAGGCTGTCCTGCATGGCGCTCAGCAGCGGCACCAGCTGTCCCACGCAGTTGCGGCCGAAAGGCGCAATGGGCTGGCTGAGATCGCCCTGGGCAATCTGGCGGAACTGCTGACGAATGCGCTCCAGCGGTTTGACCAGCATCGCCACCAGGTAGCGGTCGGTAAAGAGCAGGATCAGCAGGCCGATAATGGTGGCGACGATAATAACCGTGCGGGTCATGCTGGTCAGGCCGTCGACCACCATGCGGGTGCTGTCGAGCGTCTTCGCGGCGGCATTATTGAACTTCTCGGCGGCGGCACCGAACGCACGGCTTAGCGGCGGCGTAACGTTGTTGGCCTGCTGGCGGTAGCCGTCCAGGGTCGCCTGCTTCGCCTGCTCCATTTGCGGCGTCACACCCTGTTCAAGCAGCGCCTGCCAGGTACCGATCACCTGCGCAGAGACCTGCTCATCCATTGGGCCAGGCGAGATCGCCTTCATTTCGGCCAGTTTCTTACCCATGTTGTCCAGCGCCTGTTGGGCAGAGGACAAATCCGGCGTGCCGCCAGCGGCTTTGACCTCCATGGCGCGGCTCAGACGGGTCACAAAGCGGAAATACTGATCGTTGCCCTGGCTGAGCACCATCATCTGTTTAACCAGCTGGCGATCGACTTCATTGCCGTCTGATACCCGTGACAGGGACCAGGTGCTGTACAGCCCGACGCCCGCCCACATTAAACAAAAAATCCCGAGGATCGTCAGCATAACGAAACGGATCGTGAAATTACGGAGCATATTCATAAGTCTTCCTTGCCGTGAGGGTGAATTCGCCCAGAGGCGAGTGCTACTCTCGTTATCGGCAGGGTGCAGGGAAATTATAACCTTTTGTGATTATTTTTAGTTAGCGTGGCTTCACAGGTCGCACAGCCACCGTTAACCCTTATCTTCGCACGACATGATGTGATAAGTTCAGAATGAAAACGACGTTTCAAAAAATCATCTATAAGATAAGGAGACATCATGTCCTGGTACCCTGACGCTACCCGCTACGAGAATATGCAGTACCGCTACTGTGGCAAGAGCGGCCTGCGCCTGCCCGCGCTGTCGCTGGGCCTGTGGCATAGCTTCGGCCACGTTCAGCCCCTTGACTCCCAGCGCGCGCTGCTGCGTAAAGCCTTCGATCTCGGGATTACCCATTTCGATCTTGCCAACAACTACGGACCGCCTGCGGGAAGCGCGGAAGAGAACTTTGGCCGCCTGCTGCGTGAGGACTTTGCCCGGTATCGCGACGAGCTGATTATCTCCACTAAAGCCGGTTACGACATGTGGCCAGGCCCGTACGGTTCAGGCGGCTCACGCAAGTATCTGCTCGCCAGTCTCGACCAGAGCCTGAAACGTATGGGCATCGAATACGTGGATATTTTCTATTCCCACCGCGTGGATGAAAATACGCCAATGGAAGAGACGGCCTCCGCGCTGGCTCATGCTGTTCAGAGTGGGAAAGCACTGTACGTGGGCATTTCCTCCTACTCTACCGAGCGCACACAAAAAATGGCCGCGCTGCTGCACGAGTGGAAGATCCCGCTGCTGATCCACCAGCCGTCCTATAACCTGCTTAACCGCTGGGTCGATAAGACCGGCTTGCTGGATACGCTGGAAGCAAACGGCACGGGGTGTATTGCCTTTACCCCGCTGGCGCAGGGTCTGCTGACCGGAAAATACCTGAACGGTATTCCGGAAGGTTCTCGCATGCAGCGCGAGGGGAACAAAGTGCGCGGCCTGACGCAGAAAATGCTGACGGAAGCTAACCTGAATAGCCTTCGTCTGCTTAATGAGATGGCGCAGGCGCGCGGGCAGACAATGGCGCAGATGGCGCTGAGCTGGCTGCTGAAAGATGCTCGCGTGACGTCAGTGCTGATTGGCGCGAGCCGCCCGGAACAGCTGGAGGAGAACGTTCAGGCGCTGGGTAATCTGCGCTTTACGGAAGATGAACTGACGCGGATTGACCAGCACGTGGCGGACGGGGAACTGAATTTGTGGCAGGCGTCGTCGGATAAATAGTGTGGTTCGATGCTTTCTCCCCTCACCCTAACCNNGGTTAGGGTGAGGGGAGAAATGTGTACCTTATTTCTTACTGATCTTATCCAGATACCCCATCACAAACGCCGACAGCACAAACGTCAGGTGGATAATCACATACCACATCAGCTTATTATCCGGGACGTTTTTCGCGTCCATAAACACGCGCAACAGGTGGATAGAGGAGATTGCCACTATAGATGCCGCAACTTTATTCTTCAGCGACGAGGCGTCCATTTTCCCCAGCCAGTTGAGCTTTTCTTTATGCTCGGCGATATCAAGCTGAGAGACGAAGTTCTCATAACCGGAGAACATCACCATCACCAGTAAGCCGCCCACCAGCGTCATATCCACCAGCGACAGCAGAACCAGAATTAAATCGGCTTCCGCCACGGAGAAAATGTTAGGCAATACGTGGAAAATCTCCTGGAAGAACTTGATCGTCAGGGCGACCAGCGCCAGGGAAAGACCGAAATAGACGGGTGCGAGCAGCCAGCGAGAGGCATACATTGCGTTTTCAAAGAAGCGTTCCATAAAATCCTGTCTGCAAACGAAACCAGCGCTCAGTATATCTCAACGGCGCTGACTGTTTGCAAGAACTAACCAGTACGCCACTCAGACGTCGTCCGGGTTAACCTCAGGACGCGCATACTCCGGCCAGACCAGCACCACCAGCTCCGGGTAGGCTTCTAGGCTAAACTCGCGAAAACACTGGCGAAGGTTTAATACGTCCAGGTCTGAATACGAAACCTTCTCACCGTTAAGACAGCGCTTTTTGATGTTGTCGTAATATTTATAAACCGCTGAATTCAGATCGCTACAGCGACGCTGCGCCTCAAACAGACCGGGCGTGTCATTAATTTCCGACATTTTCATGCGCTTAATTGTCGCGTGTAAGAAGTCGATATATTCATGATTCACCCGCCAGTACCAGACAGGCGTAACGGAGTTCATCAAAACAGAGAAATGATCTTCTCCTTCCTCTTTTGTCATCAGTTCAGATTGTGGCGGTTCACTGGTGTCTTTCGACACTTTCGTTTTATTGAACTCCTGCATCAATAAAAGCACACCAGCGGTCAGTAATAGTAATGTGATGACCGTAAAAAAGATGCTGTTCATGGGTTGGCTCCATTTTTTTTGATTTTAAAATTGCCTCATGATATTGTCAACGAATCTCACGCCTTTACCAACCCCACCCTGTTGAAATTAAAGGAAATTAAAAATGCTGCCCGACTATCTCGTCCCGGCTAAGTACCACATTACGCCTGTGGAACAGCAACCGACGGAAGAAGAAAAAAAGGCCAGTTTCACTCAGGGGAAAAGAAAGCTCTCTGATTTCGAGCCTGATATATTAATTGGCGTTTCTCACACTGGCAAATCCCGTAATATGCTGCTGGAAGAGCACGATCGCCATATAAAAGACCGCTTATTTCGCGCTATAAAAATTGAAGCCTTCGTCCACCTGCTGAATGACCTGCAGGCAGAAGGCGAAATAGATGCCCAGAAACTAAGTCAAATAATGACTGAAAAAACGAAGGAAATAAATGAGGCCGGCAATGAAATTTGGCTTAATCTAATTACGCGAGAAAAAAACAACCCTATTTTTTATACCCTGGGGGAAGATTAACGTGAAAGAAGTTAAAGACAATAACGTTTATTTGACTTTAGATGATAAAAAAAGTGATGAATTTATCTTAAAGCAAAATATCGAGGCGCTAAGAAATGCCAAAAATGCCGAGATGACGCGTATTACACAAGACCTGGTATCGATCCCGGCAACGCTGGTGCGTCTGAAATGGCAGAATCGCCGCGAGATTTATCCGTTACAGGTTAAAGAAGAAATTTACGGCGCCGTGATGAACGCCATCATCGAACAGCTTCCAGAACTGAAAGAGAAACTGCTGGGACGTCTTGAAGCCAACTATCAGTATCTGCTGGCGAGAGAGACCGCGACGCTGCGCCTGACCCGTAAACTGTCTGAGGGGGATTATCACACCTCAAACGTCACCCACGTCGCGCTTGATGAAGACGCGCTGGCAACCCGCCCCCCCGAAACTAAAAGCTAAATACTCTTTTCTTCTTCCTGTTCGCAGAAAATCACAACTCCTGCGCGCTTGTTGTAATACGATTGCGCGCAGAAAAAATCACCGACTTAAATGATGTGTATCAATGTTCAAGGATTGATCATGGGTAAATATCCCCAAAAATCAAACTGCAAGGATGCAATTATGGCTGTACTGCCTCTCATGCCGACCAGAGGAACGAGCATTGTTTTAGACAACATGCGCGAAGCCAGCACGCATAGCGTGGGACGTAATATGGCGCTACCGCAAACCTATTACTGGTTTTATCAACAGGTCAGAAATCATGGTCCGTGGGATTACAAACAACAGCGCCGTGACCTGGCTAATTTTGGTAATTTTAATTATGGTGCTACCGGGTTTGCAGCGGGTATACCAGAAAAAATGCTTTATATGGGCGCAGGTTTCGCGCAAAGCAGGGCTGGAACATCAAACCCACAGTGGGGAGCATGGTACGGTGAACTACCTTATGGGGATGACCCGCACGACCAGTTTTGGATTAAACAAGGAATTGATTATGCCAGGCAGCACGGTTATTAAATGGTTGCATCGCGCGCTGACTGTCGCACTACTCGTTTTTGTGGTATTTCAGTATTACGCCAGCCAGCCGCCAGATGATGAACTTTATTCAGAACAACAAATTACATCTGATATGTATTTATACATCACTAAGTACAAGGGCGGAGGAGCGACGGTTTCAGACGTGTACCGCTATTATCTTGACGCTAAGCATCAGGTAAACCCGCTTAACCATCTGAAAAAGAGGACACCGTTTATGGTTGCTGATACCGGCAGCGCCAGAATCACTGGGTACGGTTCGCACGTCAACGCAACCATTACCGGACGTATTTATACGTTTACTAATTCAGATCTCTTTTACGCCGGTAATGTGGCTATCATGCCCGTTATCAACCTCAACGCGACCGGAACACGTTGAGAGGAAACCATATACGCTATTACTCGTTAGATTGACCGTGCTCCCTCACACACAATGAAAAAAGCTGGCTTTCGCCAGCTTCCTTATCACTTCGCGGCCGCTTTCTCTTCCCCGACCAGCCCAATCTTCAGATAACCCGCCTGATGCAGCGTGTCCATTACCTTCATCATGGTTTCATAGTCGACGGTTTTGTCCGCCCGGAAGAAGATGGTGGTGTCCTTCTTGCCGCCGGTCAGCTGGTCCAGCGCCGGAATAACGGAGGTATCCGTTACAGGGTCGTTCCCCAGGAACATGGATTTATCCGCTTTCACCGACAAATAAATTGGCTTTTCCGGACGCGGCTGCGGCTGGCTGGAGGAGGCAGGCAGATTCACCTTCACGTCGACCGTCGCCAGGGGTGCTGCCACCATGAAGATAATCAGCAGCACCAGCATGACGTCGATAAACGGCGTCACGTTGATTTCGTGCATTTCGCCGTTATCGTCCAGATTTTCGTTTAGACGCATTGCCATACAATCAACCTACGCGCAGTTTAGACGCCGCATGCACCGGCTTCACGGCGCTGGCATTCAGGTCGAGATCACGGCTTTGCAGCAGCAGAACCTGAGCGGCAACGTCGCCGAGCGTGGCTTTATAGTTGCCGATCATACGCGCGAAAATGTTGTAGATAACCACCGCCGGAATTGCCGCGACCAGACCGATTGCCGTCGCCAGCAGCGCTTCCGCGATCCCCGGGGCCACTACCGCCAGGTTGGTGGTTTGGGTCTGGGCAATGCCGATAAAGCTGTTCATGATACCCCAGACCGTACCGAAAAGACCGATGAACGGTGAAATCGCGCCGATGGTCGCCAGATACCCATTGCCGCGTCCCATGTGTCGGCCAACGGCCGCAACGCGACGCTCCAGACGGAAACCGGTACGCTCTTTAATGCCTTCGTTATCTTCACTGCCGGCGGAGAGTTCCAGCTCGTTCTGAGCTTCATTCACTAACAGGGTGGTCAGGCTTTTCGGGTGGAAGGATGAGGTCATCTCAGAAGCCTGATCCAGAGAGCGGGCGTCTGCCAGCTGCTGCTGTTCCCGCTTGAGGCGACGCTTCTGCGAAAGCAGCTCGGCGCTTTTGCTGAAGAAGATAGCCCAGGTGACAACGGACGCCAGAATCAGGCCGATCATCACAATCTTAACCACGATGTCAGCATGATGATACATGCCCCAAACGGAGAGATCCGTCTGCATCAAATTATTACCCACTCTGTATCTCCAGGACGCAAATCACAAAATCTGAACGTAATAATATCAAAAAGCCGTCGAATTGATAGTCGTTCTCATTAGTATTTACATGGTGCCGTAATTTTCGCTCAGTTTCCTTGCGCTTACGCAGTAAAAATTCCTTATGCGCTTTTTTGCTAATATTTTCTGCTTATTCGATAAGCATGCGGGTGCAGTTTTTTACAATCGTGGTAGTCTGGACGTCCAGACGTATAAAAACAGGGTTAGCGAACATGACGAAGAAGCATCTTGATACCACGCTGGTGCAGGCGGGACGCAGCAAAAAATACACTCAGGGATCGGTCAACAGCGTGATTCAACGCGCCTCCTCGCTGGTGTTTGATACCGTTGAGGAGAAAAAAATCGCCACGCGTAACCGCGCAAAAGGTGGGCTGTTCTACGGTCGCCGCGGCACGCTAACCCATTTTTCGCTGCAGGAAGCGATGTGCGAGCTGGAGGGGGGCGCGGGCTGCGCGCTGTTCCCGTGCGGTGCGGCGGCGGTCGCCAACACCATTCTGGCGTTTGTCGAACAGGGCGACCATATCCTGATGACCAACACCGCCTATGAACCTAGCCAGGATTTCTGCACCAAAATTCTCAGCAAGCTCGGCGTGACCACCAGCTGGTTTGACCCGCTGATTGGTGAAGGCATTGCTGAACTTATCCAGCCAAACACGCGCATTGTGTTCCTGGAATCTCCTGGCTCCATCACCATGGAAGTGCACGACGTTCCGGCTATCGTGAAGGCCGTGCGCAGCAAAGCGCCAGAGGCGATTATCATGATCGACAACACCTGGGCGGCAGGTGTGCTGTTTAAGGCGCTGGAATTCGATATTGATATCTCGATTCAGGCGGCAACGAAATACCTGATTGGACACTCTGACGGGATGATTGGCACCGCGGTTTCCAACGCGCGCTGCTGGGACCAGCTGCGGGAAAATGCCTACCTGATGGGCCAGATGGTGGATGCAGACACGGCATACATGACCAGCCGGGGCATTCGTACGCTCGGCGTGCGTCTGCGTCAGCATCATGAAAGTAGCCTGAAAATCGCTGAATGGCTGGCGCAGCATCCGCAGGTTGAGCGCGTGAACCATCCGGCGCTGCCGGGTAGTAAAGGCCATGAGTTCTGGCAACGTGACTTTACGGGCAGCAGCGGGCTGTTCTCGTTTGTCCTTAAAAAACGGCTGAGTAATGACGAGCTGGCAAGCTATCTGGATAATTTTACCCTCTTTAGCATGGCCTACTCCTGGGGCGGTTTTGAATCTCTGATCCTGCCGAATCAGCCGGAGCAGATCGCGGCCCTGCGCCCCGGCGGAGAAGTGGACTTCAGCGGCACCCTCATTAGATTGCATATCGGTTTAGAAAATGTGGACGATTTAATTGCGGATTTATCTGCAGGCTTTGAACGTATCGTGTAGAGTGCGGGCTGAAAATGTACTCCCCGGACGCTTTTGTGAACACTGCATGCAGAAAAGTCTGCATGAGTTGCGCCTGCGATCAATCCCGACAGGTGAAATTGGGAGTACAATAGCGTTATCTCTGCTGTTCCACAGGAAAGTCCATGGCTGTTATTCAAGATATTATCGCGGCGCTCTGGCAACATGATTTTGCCGCCCTGGCGGATCCCCACGTTGTAGGCGTCGTCTATTTCGTGATGTTCGCGACGCTGTTTCTGGAAAATGGATTACTGCCAGCCTCGTTTTTACCCGGTGACAGTTTGCTTTTGCTTGCCGGGGCGTTGATCGGCAAAGGCGTCATGGACTTTACGCCAACGATGGTTATCCTTACCTCCGCCGCGAGCCTGGGCTGCTGGCTGAGCTATCTGCAGGGCCGCTGGCTGGGGAACACGCGCGTGGTGAAGGGCTGGCTGGCGCAGTTACCGCATAAATACCATCAGCGTGCGACCTGCATGTTTGACCGCCACGGCCTGCTGGCGCTGCTCGCCGGGCGTTTCCTGGCGTTTGTGCGCACCCTTCTGCCCACCATGGCGGGTATTTCCGGGCTGTCTAACCGCCGCTTCCAGTTCTTCAACTGGCTGAGCGCCCTGCTGTGGGTTGGCGTGGTAACCACCCTCGGCTACGCGCTGAACATGATCCCCTTTGTGAAGCACCATGAAGATCAGGTGATGACCTTCCTGATGATCCTGCCGATATTCCTGCTGGTTGCTGGGCTGGTGGGTACCATTGCGGTGGTGATTAAGAAAAAGTATTGCAGTGCATAAACAAAAGCCGGGTGGCGCTACCGCTTACCCGGCCTACGTTTCCCCTCAGGCGCCCTGCATCGTTCTTATACGTGACGCATCTTCTCCCGGCGTGACGCCGAAATAGCGCTTAAACTCCCGACTGAACTGCGACGCACTTTCATAGCCGACGCGCATGGCCGCCGCGCTGGCCTTCATGCCGTCGTGAATCATCAGCATCCGTGCCTTATGCAAACGGTAGGTTTTGAGGTACTGCAGCGGCGAGGTGCTGGTCACCGACTTAAAGTTGTGGTGAAACGCCGAAACGCTCATGTTCGCTTCCGCCGCCAGCTGGTCAACGCTGAGGTTCTCCGTGTACTGGCTTTCAATACGCTTGAGCACGCGGCTGATCAGGCTGAAGTGGGTCTGTCGGCTCACCAGCGCGAGTAACGCCCCGCCGCCCGGCCCCAGCAGCACGTGGTAAAGAATTTCGCGGATAATCTGCTTGCCGAGAATACGCGCGTCCAGCGGCCTTTCCATGACGTCCAGCAGGCGCTCAATGGCGCAGAGGATCTCTTCCGACAGCGTCGCCGAGTTAATCCCGCTGGAGGCCATCGACGGCTGGAAAAGCTCGTCTTCGCCAATCTCCATCAGCAGCTCCTGCAGCTGAAGAATATCGACGTTGACGCGAATACCCGCCAGCGGGACCGCCTCTGTCGCGAAGGTTTCACATTCGAAGGGTAAAGGTACCGTCAGGAGCAGATATTCATTGGTGTCGTAGCGGAACACCCGCTCGTTGATATAGCCAATCTTATGGCCTGAAAAGAGAAAAACGATGCCCGGCTGGTACATCACCGGCGTGCGCGTCCCGGGCTGCGTGCCGTAGAGCAGGCGAATGTCCGGCAGCAGGTCGCCAACATTATTTTCTTTATCTATCAGCCTCTTAATCTGCGAGGTAAGCTGAAGGCAGATCGCTTCACGGTTCATTTTACGTTACTCCGGGTACGGTTTCCGACCCTCACAGTCTGCGCATTTTTACGAAGTTTCTCCAGCGTTCTGTAGAAATGGGCAAGACATCGGCAGGAATGTGCATTGAGAGCCTGGCCCCGGACGGCCACAATGAGCAGCATCAGGTAGCCATCAGCGCCACCACGGTTTTTCACCCACTAAAGGGAACGAGCAATGAACAATTTTAATCTTCACACCCCAACCCGCATTCTGTTTGGTAAAGACGCTATCGCCGACCTGCGCGCGCAGATCCCTGCTGACGCCCGCGTGCTGATCACCTACGGTGGCGGCAGCGTGAAAAAAACCGGCGTGCTGGATCAAGTTTACAGCGCTCTGGACGGACTGGACGTGCGTGAGTTCGGCGGCATTGAGCCAAACCCGTCTTACGAAACGCTGATGAACGCGGTGAAAATCGCCCGCGAAGAAAACATCACCTTCCTGCTGGCTGTCGGCGGCGGCTCCGTGCTGGACGGTACCAAATTCATCGCGGCAGCAGCGCACTACGCTGATGGAATCGATCCGTGGCACATCCTGGAAACCCGCGGCAGCGACATCAAAAGCGCGATCCCGATGGGATCCGTATTGACCCTGCCAGCGACGGGTTCTGAATCCAACAAGGGCGCGGTGATCTCCCGCAAAACTACCGGCGACAAGCAGGCCTTTATGAACGAACACGTTCAGCCTGTCTTTGCCATCCTGGATCCGGTTTACACCTATACCCTGCCCGCGCGTCAGGTGGCGAACGGCGTGGTCGACGCCTTTGTACACACCGTCGAGCAGTACGTGACCTACCCTGTTAATGCCAAAATTCAGGATCGCTTCGCGGAAGGCATTCTGCTGACGCTGATTGAAGACGGCCCGAAAGCGCTGAAAGAGCCGGAAAACTACGACGTGCGTGCCAACGTCATGTGGGCCGCGACGCAGGCGCTGAACGGCCTGATCGGCGCTGGCGTGCCGCAGGACTGGGCAACCCATATGCTGGGCCACGAGCTGACGGCGATGCACGGCCTGGACCACGCCCAGACGCTGGCCGTTGTGCTGCCTGCGCTGTGGAACGAAAAACGGGATACCAAGCGTGCCAAGCTACTGCAGTACGCCGAGCGCGTGTGGAACATCACCGAGGGTTCTGACGATGCGCGTATTGATGCCGCCATTGCAGCGACCCGTAACTTCTTTGAAAGCCTGGGCGTGCCAACGCGTCTGTCCGGCTACGGCCTGGACGGCAGCTCCATCCCTGCCCTGCTGGCAAAACTTGAAGAGCACGGCATGACCCAGTTGGGCGAGCATGGCGACATTACGCTGGACGTCAGCCGTCGAATCTACGAAGCGGCACGCTAAGCGTTTTTGGCATCCTGACTTTCGTTTTTTGACATTTCGTCCAGACTTAATGCACACCCCATCGCCGGAGTCCCCCTCCGGCGATGCGCACCTGAAGGAGGAAAAATGGCAAACCAAACCGTAATCAAGCTGCAGGACGGCAACGTGATGCCCCAGCTGGGGCTAGGTGTATGGAAAGCCGGTAACGACGAGGTCGTCTCCGCCATTCATAAAGCACTCGAAGTCGGCTATCGGTCGATTGATACCGCCGCCGCGTACAAAAACGAGGACGGCGTGGGGACCGCGCTGGCCAGCGCCGGCGTCCCTCGCGATGAGCTGTTCATCACCACTAAACTGTGGAACGACGATCAAAAGCGCCCCCGCGAAGCGTTGCAGGAGAGCCTGGAGAAACTCCAGCTTGATTTCGTCGATCTGTACCTGATGCACTGGCCGGTTCCGGCCATCGACCATTACGTTGACGCCTGGAAAGGGATGATTGAACTGCAGAAAGAGGGGCTGGTGAAAAGCATCGGCGTCTGTAACTTCCAGGTGCATCACCTGCAGCGCCTGATTGACGAAACGGGCGTCGCTCCGGTGATTAACCAGATCGAGCTGCACCCGCTGCTGCAGCAGCGCCAGCTTCACGCCTGGAACGCCACCCACAAGATCCAGACCGAGTCCTGGAGCCCGCTGGCGCAGGGCGGTGAAGGCGTGTTCGATCAGAAAATTATCCGCGACCTGGCGGATAAATACGGCAAAACCCCGGCGCAGATCGTCATTCGCTGGCATCTGGACAACGGCCTGGTGGTGATCCCGAAATCGGTCACGCCGTCGCGCATTGCCGAGAACTTCGACGTCTGGGATTTCCGACTGGACAAAGACGAGCTGGGTGAAATTGCGAAGCTGGATAAAGGTAAGCGGCTTGGGCCGGACCCGGATCAGTTTGGCGGGTAATCGCGTTAAAACGCCGGGTGGCGGCTTCGCCTTACCCGACCTACAAAAAACCCCGGCAAGCCGGGGTTTTCTTTTACGCTTTACGCTTCACAGGTTTCTTCACACTGGAATTACCGTTCGAACGCTGATGCACAATCGGCGTATGTTTGGTCAGCGCCGGGCGCGTATTGCGGTTCTGGCGACGCGCTTCGCGCATCTCATCCAGCGTAGGAGCCGGAACCAGGCAGTCGCGGCGCGAGCCAATAAGGTGTTTTTTACCCATCTCTTCCAGCGCCTGGCGGATCAGCGGCCAGTTTTTCGGATCGTGGTAACGCAGCAGCGCCTTATGCAGACGACGCTGTTTATCCCCTTTCGGCACCACCACCTCTTCACTCTTGTAGCCAATCTTACTCAGCGGGTTTTTGCCGGTGTAATACATGGTCGTCGAGTTGGCGAGCGGTGAAGGATAGAAGTTCTGCACCTGATCCAGACGGAAGCGACGCTGCTTCAGCCACAGCGCCAGGTTCACCATGTCTTCATCGCGCGTGCCAGGATGCGCGGAGATGAAGTACGGGATCAAATACTGCTCTTTGCCCGCCTGCTTCGAGTAGGTGTCGAACAGCTGCTTAAAGCGATCGTAGCTGCCCATGCCCGGCTTCATCATCTTCGACAGCGGGCCTTCTTCGGTGTGCTCCGGCGCAATCTTCAGATAACCGCCGACGTGGTGCGTGGCCAGCTCTTTGATATAGCGCGGATCTTCCACGGCGATGTCGTAACGCACCCCGGAGGCGATGAGGATCTTTTTGATGCCCTTCAGGTCGCGCGCGCGGCGGTAGAGGTTGATCGTCGGCTCGTGGTTAGTATCCATGTGCTCGCAAATGCTCGGGTAGACGCAGGAGAGACGACGGCAGGTCTGCTCCGCGCGCGGCGACTTGCAGCGCAGCATATACATGTTCGCGGTTGGGCCGCCGAGATCGGAGATCACGCCAGTAAAGCCCGGCACCGTGTCGCGAATGGCTTCGATCTCATTGATGATCGAATCCTCAGAGCGGCTCTGGATAATACGGCCTTCGTGTTCGGTAATGGAGCAGAAGGAGCAGCCGCCGAAGCAGCCGCGCATGATGTTGATCGAGAAGCGGATCATCTCATACGCCGGGATACGGGCGTTGCCGTACGCCGGGTGTGGCACGCGCTTGTACGGCAGCGCAAAGACGCTGTCCATCTCTTCGGTGGAGAGCGGGATCGCCGGTGGGTTGATCCAGATGAAGCGCTCGCCGTGCTTCTGCATTAGCGCGCGGGCGCAGCCCGGGTTGGTTTCATGGTGCAGAATACGGGACGCGTGCGCGTAGAGCACCTTGTCGGCTTTCACCTTCTCGTAGGACGGCAGCAGCACGTAGGTCTTTTCCCACGGCTTCGGACGCGACGGCTGCACAACGATAGCCTTCGCTTCCGCTTTCTTCGGTTCAACCGGCTTGTTATCGGCACACGGCAGATCTTCACCGTACGGGTGCGGGATCGGGTCGATTTTGCCCGGCATATCAATAATGCGTGAATCCACCCCGCTCCAGCCCGGCAGCGCTTCTTTCACCATGATCGCAGTATTGCGCACGTCGCGGATGCTGCTTACCGGCTCGCCCTGCGACAGACGGTGCGCCACTTCCACCAGCGGACGCTCGCCGTTACCGTAAATCAGCATGTCGGCCTTGGAGTCCACCAGCACCGAGCGGCGCACGGTATCTGACCAGTAGTCGTAGTGCGCGGTGCGGCGCAGGCTCGCCTCGATGCCGCCGAGGATCACCGGCACGTCTTTCCAGGCTTCTTTGCAGCGCTGGGTATAAACCAGGGTCGCGCGGTCCGGACGTTTGCCCGCCACGTTATCCGGCGTGTAGGCATCGTCATGGCGCAGCTTACGGTCGGCGGTATAGCGGTTGATCATCGAGTCCATGTTGCCGGCGGTCACGCCGAAGAACAGGTTTGGTTTCCCCAGACGCATAAAGTCGTCTTTGCTGTTCCAGTCGGGCTGGGAGATGATCCCCACGCGGAAGCCCTGCGCTTCGAGCATACGGCCACAGATGGCCATGCCGAAGCTCGGGTGGTCAACGTAGGCATCGCCCGTGACCAGAATGATATCGCAGCTGTCCCAGCCCAGTTGGTCCATCTCTTCCCGGGACATCGGCAGGAACGGCGCCGGTCCAAAGCAGGCCGCCCAGTACTGGGGCCAGGAGAAGAGGTCACGATCCGGCTGGATCAGGGAAATTGCGCTCATAGTGCTTCCGAAGAAAAAATAGACAAAAGGGCGGGGATTATACGCTGGAACATTGTGGGAAATGAAGGGGTATTATGCGGGCTGTTGCCCTCACCCCAACCCTCTCCCACAGGGAGAGGGAGAAAAGCACGTTACGGCGCCGGATTCACCAGCATCTGCCCTACCGAGCCCCTGTCCATCATCTCCAGCGTCTGGCTGTGGAACAGGAACGGGAAGTGCGGCCACGAAGGCTGACCGTAGTAGACGAGCAGTTCAACCTGGCCGTCCACCCACACGGTATCTTTCCAGCCGCGATCTTCCGGGAACGGCATCGCGCCATTAACGTTGCGGATCAGGAATGACACACCTTCAATATGGAACGACTGCGGCATGTCTGACCGGACCGTCCAGCGCTCCCAGGTGCCCTGCTGAGCGGTGATATCAATGCGATTTACATCCCACAGCGCGCCGTTGATGCCCGGATCGTCGCCCAGGCTGATATCACGGCTGCGCACCGGCGAGCCGCTCATGATCTCCTGCGGCAGCAGGCGCATCGGCAGGCTATCGGTGACCAACGGCAGCAGGCCGGTTGGACGCAGAGTAAGCACCAGCGTGGAGACCAGAATGCTCGACGGCTCAAAGAACCCGCGAATACGGTCAACGATGCTCGCGGCTTCACCACAGGTGACGGAGACTTCGTCCCCGTTGGTCATATCCACCAGAATTTCACGACGTTCACCCGGCGCCAGCGCCAGCTGTTTAACGGAGACCGGCGCGGGTAAAAAGCCCTGGTCACCGGAGATCACGTGCAGCGGGCGGCCATCGCTCATCTGCAGTTGATAGCGACGCGAGTTAGAGGCGTTGAGCAGGCGCAGGCGCACCCAGCCGCGGGACACTTCCACGTACGGGCTCTGCGCGCCGTTAACCAGCAAGGTATCGCCGACAAAGCCACCGCTGCCCGGCTCGCTGTACTCCGGCGTACCGAAGTTATCCAGACGTTTGTCCTGAATAATGACCGGGAAATCGTCCACGCCGTAGTGGTTCGGTATCGGCAGAGATTTACTGACCTCATCTTCCACCAGCCACATGCCGGCCAGACCGTTATAGACCTGCTGCGCCGTACGGTTAGGGGTATTGGCGTGATACCACAGGGTTGCCGCGCTCTGGCGAATCGGCAGGACGGGCGCCCAGTCGGCGTTGGGGGACATCATTCGCGCCGCGCCGCCAATCAAAGGGCCAGGAACCTGTAAGCCGCTGATGGTCATGGCGACATTTTCAGCCGTACGGTTGCTGTAAATGAGCTTAACGTCATCGCCGTTCCAAACGCGGATGGTCGGCCCGAGGTAGCGCCCGTTAATGCCCCACACCGGCGCGCGCGTGCCCTGGGTAAAGGACCAGTGGCTGCGCTGAAGCGTGAGGAAAAGCGGCTGCCCGCGACGGGATTCAATCAACGGCGGAATGGGCAGCGGCTGCTGCTGCCCGGCGGCGCTGGCTGTCAGCGGCATCGCACCCGCACAAAGGGCAATCCCCGAAGCCTGAATAAACTGACGCCGACTGAGTGACATATAAGCTCCATCTGAAACGACTAACAACGCGGGAATTCTTTTTCCCTTTAACGCCGAATTAAACCTTACCGGCGGCTTCTCTTTCTGCGACTTCTTTATCCAGCAGCGCAATATGCTGAGCCATGAGCTCGCGGCAGTGTGCTGCCAGTTCGCGCACCTGGTCTTTACCGTATTTGCTGGTATCGACGGGTGGCAGCATTTCGACAATCACCAGACCATTATTCAGGCGGTTAAGATTAATCTTATTAGAAGTATTGGAAACGCACACGGGAATAATTGGAACACCTGCCGCAATTGCGGCATGAAACGCGCCGGTTTTAAACGGCAGCAGGCCGCGGCCGCGGCTACGTGTCCCTTCCGGGAACATCCAGATAGAGATCCGGCGCTTTTTAAAATGATTCACCACTTCTGCAATCGTGCCGTGCGCTTTTGCACGGTTGTTACGGTCGATCAGCAGGTTACCGGTCAGCCAGTACAGCTGGCCAAAAAACGGGATCCACAGCAGGCTTTTTTTCCCCACCGTCACGGTCGGAGGCAGAACAATATTGGAGGCCGTCACCATATCGTAGTTGTTCTGATGGTTGGCGATATAGATGGCGTTACCGAAGTTCTCCGCTCCTTCAGGCAGGCGTTTTTCAACCTTCAGACCAAACAGCGGCGCAAGGCGACCGAACATATGGCCAAAGGTGGCAACATGCTTCGGATTACGCGGGCTGAACAGGCAGTAAATAGAGCCGAAAATACAGACCAGAATGCAGTAAATAACGGTAAGAATGAGACGAACAATGTATAGCATAGCGACCTCTGAAGCCCTGACAGCTGACAATTATACTTCACCTGTGGCCAGGTAAGGACTTTATTACGAGCGCGTATTGTTAATCGCAACGCACGAATTAACAACGATTTTACGGGAAATTTTATTGAAATACCCCCTCCGGACAGAGGGGGTGTCATGACATTACTCTTCGCTGTCGCCCGCGCCGCTGCGCGCAGGCGAATCAATCTCCACGCGGTCGATACGCTGCAGGCCGCGCATCAGCGAACCGCGGCGACCGCGCTCGCCCACCACTTTCTGCAGCTCTTCCGGGCGAAGCTTGATTTTACGCTTGCCAACGTGGATGGTCAGCGTGCTCTGCGGCGGCAGCAGGAAGAGGTGCGCCAGGCCATCTTCACCTTTCGCGGCTTCCGCCGACGGGATGTTGATGATCTTGTTGCCCTTACCTTTCGACAGCTCCGGCAGGTCGCTGACCGGGAACATCAGCATGCGTCCGGCAGAGGTGATCGCCAGCAGCATGTCGCTCTCGTTCTCAATCACCAGCGGTGTCATCACGCGGGCATTGTCCGGCAGGCTGATCAGCGCTTTACCGGCACGGTTACGCGACACGAGGTCGTTAAAGGTACAGATAAAGCCGTAGCCCGCATCGGACGCCATCAGCAGCTTCTGGTCGTCGGCCTCCATCAGCATGTGGTCAACCGTTGCGCCCGGCGGCAGCGTCAACTTACCGGTGAGCGGTTCGCCCTGGCCGCGCGCGGAAGGCAGCGTGATCGGGTCGATAGCGTAGCTGCGGCCCGTGGAGTCGATAAACGCCACCGGCTGGTTGCTCTTGCCTTTCACCGCCGCTTTAAAGCTATCGCCCGCTTTATAGCTTAGGCCCGGCGCGTCGATATCGTGGCCTTTGGCGCTGCGCACCCAGCCGCTCTGCGACAGCACAATGGTCACCGGCTCGGACGGCTGCATGTCGTGCTCGTTCATCGCCTTCGCTTCTTCGCGCTCGTGCAGCGGAGAACGACGGTCGTCACCGAAGGCATCGGCATCCGCCTGCAGCTCTTTCTTCAGCAAGGTGTTCATCTTGCGCTCGGAGGCGAGGATCGCCTGCAGCTGATCGCGCTCTTTTTCCAGCTCGCTTTGCTCGCCGCGGATCTTCATCTCTTCCAGCTTAGCGAGATGGCGCAGCTTCAGTTCGAGGATCGCTTCGGCCTGGGTTTCGCTGATGCCAAAGCGCGACATCAGCGCAGGCTTCGGCTCGTCCTCGGTACGGATGATCTCAATCACTTCATCGATATTGAGGAACGCCACCAGCAAACCTTCGAGGATATGCAGGCGCTTAAGCACTTTCTCCAGACGATGGTTCAGACGACGGCGCACCGTATCGCGGCGGAACGTCAGCCACTCGCTGAGGATCTCCAGCAGGTTTTTCACCGCCGGACGACCGTCGAGGCCAATCATATTCAGGTTGATGCGGTAGCTTTTTTCCAGATCGGTAGTGGCGAACAGGTGGTTCATCACCTGCTCCATGTCCACGCGGTTAGAGCGCGGCACGATCACCAGACGAGTCGGGTTCTCGTGGTCGGATTCGTCGCGCAGATCGTCCACCATCGGCAGCTTTTTATTGCGCATCTGGGCGGCGATCTGCTCCAGCACTTTGGCACCGGAAACCTGGTGCGGCAGCGCGGTGATCACCACGGCGCCGTCCTCTTTATTCCACACCGCGCGCATGCGCACGGAGCCGCGACCGTTCTGGTAGATTTTGCGGATTTCTGCACGCGAGGTGATGATCTCGGCTTCGGTCGGGTAATCCGGCCCCTGCACGATATCCAGCAGGTCGTCCAGCGAGGTTTTTGGCTGCTCGATCAGGGTGATGGCGGCTTTCGCCACTTCACGCAGGTTGTGCGGCGGAATGTCCGTCGCCATGCCGACCGCAATACCGGTGGTGCCGTTCAGCAGGATGTTCGGCAGACGCGCAGGCAGCATCTTCGGCTCCTGCAGCGTACCGTCGAAGTTTGGCACCCAGTCAACGGTTCCCTGACCCAGCTCGCCCAGCAGCACTTCGGCGTATTTGGACAGGCGGGATTCGGTATAACGCATCGCTGCGAAGGATTTCGGATCGTCCGGCGCACCCCAGTTTCCCTGCCCGTCCACCAGCGGATATCGGTAAGAGAACGGCTGGGCCATCAGCACCATCGCTTCATAGCAGGCGCTGTCGCCGTGCGGATGGTATTTACCCAGTACGTCACCGACGGTACGGGCGGATTTCTTGAACTTAGCGGTGGCGTTCAGCCCCAGTTCGGACATCGCATAGACGATGCGGCGCTGAACGGGCTTCAGGCCATCCCCGATAAACGGCAACGCCCTGTCCATGATGACGTACATGGAGTAGTTCAGGTAGGCGTTTTCCGTGAATTCATGTAGCGCGAGGCGCTCTGCCATATCGCTCATTACGTGTGATTCCTCAACTCAGAAACCGAAGGGTTTCAGGCAATATTGCCGCAGATACTACCTCATCTGACGAATTGAGTCACAAAGAAAAAGGGCCGCATAAGCGGCCCTTTTCGGGTTATTTGTTCAGCTTGATAACCTGCTTCACGTCGATTTCAAACTCGTTCCAGTCTTTGTCGACTTTACCCTGCAGCTCCACTTTATCCTGCGGGGTGACGGTCACGCCGTTCCAGCGCTTGTGGTCAATCTCAACCACCACCGTGCCGGACTCGTCGCGGAAGGTGTAGCGGTCATCGGACAGGCGCTCGGTAATGTTCCCGCGCAGCTTCACCCAGGCATCGTCCTTCAGATCTTTCACTTTAGCCGCGGTGGTGAGGTTGGCGTTGTTATCGACAAAACCGCCCTGCTGGGTTTGCGTCTGGGTCTGTGTCGCGGATGGGCCAGTAAAGCCGCCCTGTGCAGCAAAGACCGGCGCGGTGGTCATCATCATGATGGCAGCAATTGCAGCGAATTTTTTCATCTTCATCTCTCCCTTTAATGTCGTTTCGCAGTCCATTAAACAGGGTAAACCTTAACAACTTCTTAAGGGAAAAATTTATTTATTTTTACTGTACAGCAGGCGCTTGCAGAGGGTTTACTGACGGCATCAAGGAGGGAACATGCGCATTTTACTGGTAGAAGACGACAGGTTAATCGGCGATGGCATCAAAGCAGGCTTAAGCAAACTGGGCTTTAGCGTGGACTGGTTTACCGACGGGAAAACCGGGCAGGCCGCGCTCGCCTCAGCGCCCTATGATGCCGTGGTGCTTGACTTGACTCTACCGGGAATTGACGGTCTGGAGATCCTGCGCGCCTGGCGCGAAAGCGGCCGCAGCGAGCCGGTACTGATCCTGACCGCGCGGGATGCGCTGAACCAGCGCGTTGAAGGGCTGCGCCTCGGTGCGGACGATTATCTCTGTAAGCCGTTCGCGCTGATAGAGGTGGCCGCCCGTCTGGAAGCACTGGTGCGCCGCAGCCACGGTCAGACCCGCAGCGAGCTGCGCCACGGCAAGGTGACGCTCGATCCGGCAAGCCTCGTCGCCACGCTGGAGGGCGAAACGCTGACGCTTAAACCCAAAGAGTTCGCCCTGCTGGAGCTGCTGATGCGCAACGCGGGCCGGGTGCTGCCGCGCAAGCTGATCGAGGAAAAGCTTTATACCTGGGACGATGACGTCTCCAGCAACGCCGTCGAAGTCCATGTCCATCATTTACGCCGCAAGCTCGGGAGCGAGTTTATCCGCACCGTGCACGGCATCGGCTACACCCTGGGTGACGCATGAAGCTGAGCCTGAAGCTGCGCCTGACGCTCCTCTTTTTAGCGCTGTCTCTGACGGCCTGGTTTGCCGCCAGCCTGGTGGCGTGGCAGCAGACCACCCACAAGCTCGATAAGCTGTTCGACACCCAGCAGATGCTGTTTGCCAAACGGCTGCTGACGATGGATCTGGACGAGATCCGCGCGCCGGAGCGCATGCGCGAGGTGCCGAAAAAGGCCAAACACGGGCATCTGGACGATGACGCGCTGGCCTTCGCTATTTACGCTTCAGACGGCACGATGATCCTTAACGACGGCGAAAACGGGCGCGATATCCCGTATCACTATCGTCGTGACGGCTTTGATGACGGACGGCTTCAGGATGACAACGATGAATGGCGCTTTTTATGGCTGACGTCGCCAGACGGAAAATACCGCGTGGTGGTCGGCCAGGAGTGGGAGTACCGGCAGGATATGGCGCTGGACGTGGTCAGCTCGCAGCTGACGCCGTGGCTGGTGGCGCTGCCGGTGATGCTGCTGTTGCTGATCGTCCTGCTGAGCCGGGAACTGAAGCCCCTGAAAAAGCTGGCCCAGACCCTGCGTTCCCGCTCGCCGGACGCCACCGACGCCCTGCCCACTCAGGGCGTGCCGGCGGAAGTGCGCCCCCTGCTCGACTCGCTGAACCATCTTTTTACCCGTACCCAGGAGATGATGACCCGCGAGCGCCGCTTCACCTCCGACGCCGCCCACGAGCTGCGCAGCCCACTGGCGGCGCTGAAGGTGCAAACCGATGTGGCACAGCTTTCTCAGGACGATCCGCAGGCGCAGGAAAAAGCGCTGGCGCAGCTGCACGCGGGTATCGACCGCGCCTCCCGGCTGGTGGATCAGCTCCTCACCCTGTCGCGCCTGGACTCGCTGGACAGCCTGGACGGCGTAGAACAGATAGCGATGGCCGACCTGCTGCAGTCTGCGGTAATGGATATTTATCCTTCTGCACAGCAGGCGGGTATTGATATTCGCCTGCACATCAACGCGCCGGAGGTGACCCGAACGGGTCAGCAGCTGCTTCTGAGCCTGCTGGCGCGCAACCTGCTGGATAACGCCACCCGCTACAGCCCGCGCGGCAGCGTGGTAGACGTGACGCTGAACACCCGTAGCGTTACCGTGCGCGACAATGGCCCGGGCATTTCGCCCGATGCGCTGGCGCGTCTCGGCGAGCGCTTTTATCGTCCACCGGGTCAGGACGCCACGGGCAGCGGGCTGGGGCTATCCATTGTGAAACGCATTGCCGCGCTGCACGGCATGCGCGTCTCGCTGGGCAATGCGCCAGAAGGCGGCTTTGAAGTGAAGGTTAACTGGTAAGGGATTATTGCATTTAGCGCAAAAGACTTTGCACATTTTGCTTATTTTTCCGCTCCGTCCTCGCGCGTAGAATACCCGGCATACTCTCATCACCGAGGACAAATAATGAGCAATATTCTGATTATCAACGGCGCGAAAGAGTTCGCGCACTCTAAAGGCCAGCTGAATGACACCCTGACCGAGGTCGCGGACGGTTTCCTGCGCGACGCCGGGCATGATGTTAAGGTCGTGCGCGCGGACAGCAACTATGACGTGAAGGCCGAAGTGCAGAACTTCCTGTGGGCCGATGTGGTTATCTGGCAGATGCCGGGCTGGTGGATGGGCGCGCCGTGGACCGTGAAAAAATACATGGACGACGTCTTCACCGAAGGTCACGGTTCGCTGTATGCCAGCGACGGACGCACCCGCTCAGACGCCTCTAAAAAATACGGCTCCGGCGGTCTGATTCAGGGCAAAAAATATATGCTCTCCCTGACCTGGAACGCCCCTCTGGAAGCCTTCACCGAAAAAGATCAGTTCTTCGAAGGCGTGGGCGTAGACGGCGCGTATCTGCCGTTCCACAAGGCGAACCAGTTCCTGGGGATGGATCCGCTGCCGACCTTTATCGTCAACGACGTGATTAAAATGCCTGACGTCCCGAGCTATATCGCAGAATATCGCAAGCATCTCGCGAAAATTTTTGCTTAACTGGTAGCCTGGAATTAAAGGAGTAGTAACCATGCTTACAGTAATCGCAGAAATCCGTACTCGTCCAGGTCAACATCACCGCCAGGCGGTGCTGGATCAGTTCGCGAAAATCATCCCAACCGTACTGAAAGAAGAAGGCTGCCACGGCTACGCGCCGATGGTGGACGCCGCTACCGACGCAAGCTTCCAGGCCACTGCGCCAGACTCCATTATCATGGTTGAGCAGTGGGAAACCGTCGCGCACCTCGAAGCACACCTGCAGACCGCGCACATGAAAGCGTGGAGCGATGCGGTGAAGGGTGACGTGCTGGAGACCCACATCCGTATTCTGGAGCAAGGGGTTTAAAACCTGCCTTCCCTCTCCTTCCGGGGAGGGAATTCTCTCTGACCTGCTATGCTTATTCTGACTTCATGATTAACAGGAGGATGGAATGGGTCTTTTTAACTTCGTGAAAGAAGCAGGCGAAAAGCTATGGGATAACCTGACCGACCACAAAGGTCAGAGCGACAAAATCACCGAGCACCTCAAGAAACTCAACATTCCCGGTTCAGACAAAGTTCAGGTTAACGTTACCGACGGCAAGGCCAGCGTGACGGGTGACGGGCTGACCCAGGAGCAGAAAGAAAAAATCCAGGTCGCCGTCGGCAACATCGCGGGCGTCAGCGAGGTGGAGAACAACATCACCACGACCGATGCCAAAGATGAAGCCACCTACTACACGGTAAAATCCGGCGACACCCTGAGCGCTATCTCCAAAACCGTGTACGGCGATGCCAACCAGTACAACAAGATTTTTGAGGCTAACCGCCCGATGCTCTCCAGCCCGGATAAAATCTACCCCGGCCAGACGCTGCGTATTCCTAAAGCGTGATCCGCGAGTCGGGGGTCGCCCCCCGACCGTTTTTACCAGTACAGTTTCCAGCTCTGCGTAAAGCGCACCAGCGCCTCCACGTAGAAGTAATCTCCCCAGCTCGCACACTCGTCCACCCCTTTGTTGCTCGCCAGGTGATAGACCGAGTGCTTCAGCAGCCCGGTGCCCTTCTCCTCTTTGCCCATCAGGTAGTGCTTCGTCAGTGACGACATAATGCCTTTGGCCCACTCCAGATACCGCTCCCGGTCTGGATCCGTCACGGGCAGGTGCTTCACCAGCTCCAGCAGCCCGCACACCGCAATCGCCGCCGAGGACGAATCGCGCAGCGCGTCGGTCCCCACCAGCGCCAGATCCCAGTGGCAGACGTAGTCTTCCGGGAGGCGGTTGAGGAAGTAGTTCGCCAGCCGCTTCGACAGGGCAATCATCGTCTCGTCGCCGGTATAGATATAGCTCAGCAGGAAGCCGTAAATCCCCCACGCCTGCCCGCGCGACCAGCAGGAGTCATCGGCATAGCCCTGCTGGGTATTGCCGTAGCGCGGCGCGCCGGTTACCACGTCCATATAATAGGTGTGGAACGTGGAGGCATCGTCGCGGATGAGATAGTTTGCCGCCTGCATGACGTGCGCTTTTGCGGCGTCAGCAAAGCGCGGATCCCCCGTCTGCTCCGTCGCCCAGTAGAGCAGCGGCAGGTTCATGTTGCAGTCGATGATCATCCGTCCGGCCTGCTCCGGGTCTGAAAGATCGCCCCACGCCTGAATGATTTTCGCCTTCTCATGAAAGCGCTCCAGCAGGGCTTCAGCCGCCAGCAGGGAGAAACCGCGCGCCTCGCGGCTGCCGGTGAGTCTCCAGGCCGCCACGCAGGAGAGCGTGTACAGGAAGCCCAGATCGTGAGTGTTGGTGTCGCTGCGCCCGGCGATGCGCAGGCCGAATGAGCGCACGTGTTTTTCCGCCATCGAGCGGAATTTCTCCTCGCCGCTCATCTCCCACGCCAGCCACAGCTGGCCGGTCCAGAAGCTGGTTGTCCACTCTACGTTGTCGGTCAGCGGGTAATAACCGTTCCGGCAGGTTTCCGCCGGGAACTGCTCTCCGAATGCCGTTAAATGACGGCTAATCAACTCGAGGACGTGGCTACGCGCAGAGATCAGTTCATCGCTAAACAGGCGCGAGTCTACGGGAGCAGGAATGGCAGACAGGCGTTCCTCTCTGATACGACTTAACATATTTCGGTTCCTTGTGGTCAGCGTGATGAAGGTTCTGCTACGTTCAGCGGGCGGGGGCCGCGCCATTTACTCTGGCAGGCGGATAACGTAAAAGCAGAAATAAGGGTAAAGATCAGCGCGGTCGCCCCCATGATGATATAGGTCTGTTCAAAGCCGATGCGGTCATACATATATCCGGCAGGCGAGGAAACCACCACGTTCCCCACGTACAGCATCGCCTGATAGCCCAGTAAATACATGGTGGCGTTCACGCGCTTGTCGAAATGCTCCGCAATATATTTAAAGACCGACACCAGCAGCAGGCAAATTTCTATACCGTATAGCGGCTTGAGCACGGAAATTAACAGATGCGAGTCGCACATCCCGGAAATAATCAAACGCGCCCCGACGATCAGCCCGACAATTAATAGCCCGCGCCTGGCGCCAATAAAGTTAACGAACAGCGGGACAACCATATACATGACGAATTCTATGCCCGACTGCACGGTGCCGAGATAGCCAAACACCGCGTTGCCCTCATGAATATCGTCAAAGAAGGTGACGAAATAGCGCGAGAACTGCTGCTCGGCGATAAACATCATCCACGCCACGCCCGCCACGTACAGGCAAAAAGCCCAGAATTTACGGTTACGCAGCAGGGCGTACACATCTGCCGGGGCGATTTTCTCTTTGGTCAGTACCGCATCGGCATGAACGGAGTTAGTGTTCACTTTCAGGCTGAGCAGGACAACCAGCATCACGATCGACGTCACGCTGCCCATAATGAAGTTATAGGTCGGTGAGAGGTTGAACAGCAGGCCGGAGAAGGACGATGCCACCGCCCAGCCGAGCGAGCCCCACATACGAATTTGCCCGAACTCCATGCCGTTTAAGCGGCTGAAGCGGTCGGAATAAGATTCACACGCCGCCACGCCCGCATACCAGGCAAAGCTTAAATAGAGCGCGCCGATAATAATCCCCAGCAAGGTGCTGGACATTAACAGCGGCTGATAGACGTAAATAAAAAACGGCGCCATCAGGGCCGACATGGCGACCACAAAATAGAGCAGGTATTTGCTCATGCCGATTTTATCGAGAATATAGCCGTAGATGGGTTTGAGGATAACGGAAAATATTCCGTTCACCGCGAACACGGTTCCAATTACCGTCCCGCTGAGATTCGCTTTTTGACCCAGCCAGATTGCCAGCAGGCCAATACTCGCGGACCAGGTAAAGAAATAGAGAAAAATAAAGCTGCTGATTTTGTAATATTCGGTTCTGTTGGTTGTCGATGTATTTTTCATACCATCCTCGCCGAGGTGTAGGGTCAGAATTTTTTATAACGTGAACGACAGCAGACGTTCGCCTCCAGGGTCGCGGATTACGACCCGGTTATGGTTCATATCCAGCTGCGGCGCGGCCGCAACGTTCTGTTTTTCACTGGCAATGACGGCGCAGCAGAGCCAGCGCTCTCCCGGTTGGAGATCGGTTTTTAACAGCGGAATGGAGGCGCACTCCGGGAACATGATGCTGCTGTTCGGCGGCGTGACGATGCTGTCCGGGGTGCGTTCAATGAAAGGCGACAGATCGACAATCGCACTGCTGCCGTTCACTACCGCCAGATAGCTGCCGCGCGCGCGGATTTGGTGCTCCGTTTTCATCACGGCGAAACCGCCCTCCGCCGTTTGCAGCGTGCGCGCGCTGTTGATGCGGTGCAGGCGCAAATGCCACTCGCCGAAGGGGATTTGCCAGGTCTCGATGTGCACGTCGTGCCAAGGCGACCAGCGTGAATAGATGTAGTTTTCATCCACCCGCACCGCGTCGCACTCGCGACGGCCGCGGAAATAGTTATCCCCGTCCGCCAGCAGCAGCATGGAATCACAGGCCGCATGCTTCAGGCCAAAGCGCCCGCGCTCAATGGTGAAGCCAAAGCGGCTGGAGTAGGCAAATTTGGTGTATTTCGCTTCGGTGTTGACGTAGTTGTTCAGCTCCAGCTGACCGGCGGTGAGCATGGTGACGTGCTGAGAGTTCGTCGAATGCATCAGGATCTGCTGCGCGTGCGGGATGACGTGCTTCTCCGCCAGCGTGGGCAGCGGCTGTTCTTCTGCCTGCCAGAACGGATGCGTCTCCGGCAGCGCCAGAATCAGGTAGCTTTTTAGCGCCCAGTAGGGCGAGCCGGGAGAGTTATAGTCCTCACACATGGCGAGGTTCGGACAGGCAAAACCGAGGGTCAAAATGCCGTCCCGATCGGTAATCGTCTGCTGCTGCCACCAGCGGAGGTGGCGCAGGATAATGCCTTTCACAATACCCGGCGTGAACACGTCAAGTTCAGAGAAGGCAACCGCGCTCCAGAAGGCGACCATCGCAAAGCGGTAGGTCAGGCTGCGGCCAAACGGTACCGACGCGCCGTCCGCGGCGGACCAGTAGATAAAGTCCTCCGCAAACAGACGCGAGCGCTCGCGCAGCACTTCTGCCCTCGCCTCATCGCCGCTTAAAGTGGCGTAAATCAGGCCGTAGAAGTGGAACGCCATGGAGATGTAGTAATCTTTCGGGCGACCCGCGCCGTCGGAATACCAGCCGTCACCCAGGTAATAGGCCTCCATCAGCGCAAACCGATGGTCGATGGCGGCCTGGTCGTACGGCAGCCCGGCGCGTTTGAAGCCCAGCTGGACCATAATGGCAAAGTAGTTCCAGTTGCTGTCGGGCATCTGCGCGTCGGCAATCTGATTCAGCCACGCGTGCAGGTTCATCACCTCGCGCTCGCTGAAGCAATCGGTGAGTTTATTCCCCAGCAGGGAAAGCCCCAGACCGTAGGATGCCATCTCGACCAGACGCTGATCGTACGGACCGGTTTCGCCCCAGTAGCCCGGACTTTGCGGATCGGTGCCGATCCTGATGGCCTGCATGTACTTCTCGCTAAACGGCGAAGCATCGCCCGAAGCCAACAGCGGAAACAGCCCCCATAGCGCGCGGGAGAGCCCCTCCATCTGCGCGATATCCGTCGCGTAGTGCGCGCAGGTATCACCCAGCGAGAACCGCGAATGATTTACCGGAAACTGCTTATCCAGCGCGCCAAGTAAGGTATTCAGAGACGCCACGACGTCCTGGCGTGAAGACAACAGATTTGATTTTTCTTCGCTTTCCGCCCGCATAGTTCCACCCTCGTCATCAACTGCGGCCAAGCATAGTGAATGCGTAAGGTGGAGAAATGTTAGCCACGTCACAGGTGAGAACGTTCGATAAACCTGCGGTTGATAAAATTTAAAAAGGTGGTTTATAAATCTCTTCTGACGGGGAAAAGTTGAGTTTTATTGCACTATGCATGACGCGCCCATAACCGATCGTCTTGAGCTCATTACCTTAAACGACACCGTAGCGTCGTTCAGCCGCCTGTTTGCTAACACGGTGCGTTACCACCACTGGCATCAGTGTCTTGAAATTCTCTATGTGGAAGAAGGGTTTGGCGTCGCGATTGTCGATAACCGTCACTACACCATGCGCCCCGGACGCCTGTTTTTCTTTCCGCCGTTCACCCTGCATAAAGTCAGGGTGGACGAACAGGCGGAAGCGATTTACCGGCGCACGATTATTCACCTCGACCACCACGCGGTGCTGAAGTGTCTGCGTGATTTTCCGCACACGCAGCAGCGGCTGGAGAAACTCTCGCGTCGCGGCTCAGAGGCGTGGGTGGTTGACCTGGCACACTGCCACAGCCATGTCGATCATCTGTTCAGCTGTTATCCGCCGCCGATGAGCAGCGAAAGCATCGCCGGGCTGCTGATTAGCCTGTTTGCTATGTTGCCTGACGATCGTACCGGCGCACCGGGCAGCAGCACGGGGATCGCCAGCCAGGTGATGTTCTGGCTGGACGAGCATTATCAGGAGAAATTCCGCCTCGACGCACTGGCAGCGGAACTGGGCAGATCGCGCAGCTACGTGTCGCGAAAATTTCATGCGGAGACGGGGGAGAAAATCCACCACTACCTGAACACGCTCCGCCTGCGTAAGGCGTGCGAATGCCTGTTGCACAGTGACGCGAGCGTGCGGGAGATTGCCGCGCGGGTGGGATTTTCTGACGTGACCTGGTTTATCAGCGCGTTTAAGAAGGGGATTGGTGAGACGCCGCTGCAGTACCGGAAGAACCATCGTGCGGTATGACACCCTCACCCGCCCCTCTCCCGCGGGAAGAGGGAGACAATCAACTGCTTTTCTTGCCCGGCTTTAGCCCACGGTGAAGCTCGTTGATGCGCTTCATCGACTTGATGGTGCGCTGCGGCTCGGTGGAGGCGACGGATAAAACAATCATCTCCAGGCACAGCAGCACCGTGCCGTGGAGCGGGATTTTGCCCTTCTCGCCGCCGCGCGGAACGTGGATCACCACGCTGGCCTCTTTGCTAAATCGGGAGTCGGTGGCATTGGTGAGCAAAATGGTGGGGATCCCCAGCCGTTTCGCTTCGCGCAGCGTGGTCTGTCCTTCCCGATGCGCGGATTTTTGCGCCATCATGATCAGCACATCCCCGCGCTGGAGACCTATCAGCTGCTCGGCCAGCCCTATTCCGGTGCGGTTAAGCGGCGTGGCGGGTAGCCCCATCCGGCTGAACAGCCTGGCGGTGTAGTCGGCCAAAATCCCGGACGCGCCAATCCCAAATATGGCAACCTGCCTCGCCTGCGCAAGCAGCGAGACCGCCTGCGCCATCGCGAAGCGGTTGTGGGGTTCAGACAACACCTCACAGGTGTGCTGATGCCCCTCCAGCACGAAATCAATGCTCGCATTGACGTCGCTGGTCAGCGTATTCACCGTGGTGGAGATCTTTTCGCTGGAGGTCACGACCGGGCCAAACCACTGCTCCAGCGTCTGCTTGAGATCGCGCAGCCCGGCGAAACCCAGCGCCTGGATGGCGCGAACGACGGTAGCGTCCGACGTTTTCAGCAGCGTCGCGATCTCCATTGCCGTCTGCTCCATCACCGCTTCACGATTTTCATTGATATAGCGCGCCACCTGCAGCAGGCGCGGCGTGAGCTGGTGCGACCGGGAGCGGAGGCGGTCGCCGAAGAGATCAACTTTACGGCTCATCGTGACGCCTCCGGCAGCGGACGTCCGGCAATCTGCGACTGGACCTGCGCGGCCATCAGCCCTAACGAGACGAACGAGTTCGAGATGGCCTCTTCACGCGAGATCAGCACGTAATGTCCGGTCCGACAGGCATTCAGGAACTGACACCAGCCCGGCATCACCGCATCCATCGCCGCCAGCTCATCCTGCGGTTTGCCGCCCGTATCCCCGCGCCAGGTGGCGAAAACGAAATCCGCATCCAGCTCCGGCAGCCGCTCGGCGCTGACGTCAATGCGTCCCCCTTCCGGGATAGACTCAATCAGCGGCGGGAAGGTGAACCCGGCATCACGCAGCACGCGGCCCAGCGAGTGATAGCTGTGCATGGCGTTGATTTTCCCCTGATTGGCCTGAATCACCGACACGCTCACTTTGCGGGTATCAATAGTCGCTTTCAGCGCCTTAATTTGCTCCTGATAGCGCCGCTCCAGAACCTTGAGCCGCGCCTGCGTGCCCGTCAGCTGCGCCAGCTTGCGGTAGATCTCCGGCGCGCCGCCGTCGAGATGATCGATACTCACCGTCGGGGCAATTTTCTCCAGCTGTTCCACCGGGGTATTTCGCGTCGGCTCGGTAATGATCAGGTCAGGCTTTGCGGCGGCGATGGCTTCAATGTCGATATCCGCAGTGCCGATAAACTTGATGTCGGAATTATCGAAGTCGACGCCGGTCAACATGCCGCTGGAGCGCAGAAAATGGCTGCCGTCCGGCCGGGTGCGGCCATGGCTCGCCACCGGCGGTACGCCAAGTTCAATCAGCGGAATAGTAATGTCCAGGTCGTGTAGCGAGACGATCCGTTTCGGATGCACCGGCACCACCACCTTACGGTTCAGATCGTCAGTAAACGTCTGCGTCGGCTCGGTCGCGCTCGCCGCAAACCCCACCAGCAACAGCAATGAAAACAGTATGCGCATGTTAATCCCCTAAAATCTGTCCCGACGCTGCCAGAGCAGCAGCAGGAAAAACGGTCCGCCAATCAGTGAAATCACAATTCCCGCCGGCAGCTGCAGCGGGAGGAATGCCAGCCGCCCGACGTTATCCGCCAGTAGCACCAGCAGCGCCCCCAGCACGGCGCTACCCGTCAGGAGCGCCGTTTGCCCGCCGCGGAGCAGCAGGCGCGCCATGTGCGGCGCAATCAGCCCGACAAAACCAATGCTGCCCACGCAGGAGACGCAGGCCGCCGTCAGCACTACCGGGGCGAGAACCCTTAGAAGCGCCAGCCGGTTTGTGCGCACGCCAAGGCCCGCTGCGGTGTGGTTACCAAGCAGCGCCACGTCCGCAGCGCGGGCGGTAAACAGCAGCAGCGCAAACGCCGGAAGCGCCCAGGCAGCGGCAATGCAGACCAGCGTCCAGTTTGCCGCGTGGAGGCTGCCCGCCAGCCACAGCATCGCCGTCTGCACGTCGCGCACGTCCGCCGTGGTCATAAAGACGCCCATTGCGGCGGCAAAGACCCACGACACGCCGATGCCGATCAGGATGAATCGCGGACGTGAGATATCGCGCGCCAGGGCCACCACCAGCAGCGCGGTGAGCAGCCCCCCGGCCATGCCAACCAGCGGCCGCCAGGCCAGGCCCAGCGCCGGGAACTGAAATATCAGCAGCAGTACCGCCGCGCTACAGCCCTCTTTCACCCCGATAAGCCCCGGATCGGCCAGGCCATTGCGGGTAATGGACTGCATTGCCGCCCCCGCCATGCCGAGCATCCCACCGCACAGCGCCGCCATCAGCAGGCGCGGCAGGCGGATATCCATCACGATGTAGCGCGTCTCTGACGTCAGGGTTTCTGGATAAAACAGCGCGCGCCCGATGGCGGAAGTGGGGATGAGCAGAGAGCCGTGCGTCAGGCCAAACCCCGTCAGCAGGCAGGCGGCCAGCGTCAGGATGACCAGACATACCAGCGCCTTTGGGCGGACCAGCGCCGAGAAGGCGCCAACGCGTAGCGCACGCAGTCCGGCGCGGTTCATTTAAACATCCTCGAGGCCATGAAGATAAAGACCGGGGCGCCAACCAGCGCGGTCATGATGCCGGTTGCCAGCTCCCAGGGCGAAAACAGCGTGCGGGCAGCGATATCCGCCAGCAGCAGAACCAGCGCCCCGCACAGGGCGGACAGCGGCACCATCACGCGCAGATCGACCGACACCAGACGGCGAACGAGCTGAGGCACCACGAGCCCAATAAAGCCGATCGGCCCGGCGAGGGAGACCGCCGCACCGCAGAGCAGCGCGATGGTCATCAGGGCAAGCAGCCGGGTTTTCAGCAGCGATACGCCAAGCCCCTGCGCCATTCTGTCGCCCAGCGCCAGCATGTTGAGCGAGGGCGACAGCCAGAGCGCCAGCGCAAAGCCCACGCCAGCCACCCACAGGGCAGCGGCAATCGTTTCACCGCTGACCCCCGCTAAATCCCCCGCCAGCCAGGTGCGCATGGCGAGCAGCGTCTGTTCATCGAGGATGAGCACCGTGGCGGTAATCGACGAGGCAAACGCCGACATCGCCACGCCGCACAGCGTGACCTTCATCGGCGTAAGCCCGGTGCGTCCGGACGAGGAGAACGTGAGCACCAGCAGAAACAGCGCCGCGGCTCCGGCGGCGGCAATCAGCGGGCGCCCAAACGGCAGCGTCATCCCCAGCGCGCTCGTCAGCACCACCGCGAGCGCCGCCCCGGCGTTGAGCCCCAGAATATGCGGTTCGCCGAGCGGGTTGCGGATCGTGGATTGCAGCAGCACGCCCGCCACGCCGAGCGCGGCCCCCGCCACCATCGCGGCGCAGAGGCGCAGCAGTCTGAGCTTGATGATGATGTTATGGTCGAAATTGCGCGGATCGAAGTGGAGGATGGCCTCCACCACCGTTTGCGGGGCGATAAAGCGGGCGCCGATCCCCAGATGGGCAATCGCGCCCGTTGCCAGCAGCAGGGCGAACATCAGGAAAGCCAGAGAGGTGCGCATCATGGCTGTTTTGCGATCTGGCGAAACGGCATAAAGAACGGTTTACCGGTCAGCGGATTGATGGACATATGCACGTCGACATCAAACACCGCTTTAATCAGCTCCGGCGTGCAGGCGTCCCCTTCATGCAGTACGCCCTCGACTTTTCCCTGGCGTAAAAAGACCAGCGAATCGCCGTAGCTCACGGCGAAGTTGAGATCGTGCAGCACCACCACCACGGTACGTCCGTGCTCGCGCGTCAGCGTATGCAGCAGTTCGAGGATCTCCACCTGGTAGCGGAGATCGAGGAACGAGGTGGGTTCATCCAGCAGGATATAGGGCGTTTGCTGCGCCAGCGCCATGGCGATCCAGCAGCGCTGACGCTGGCCGCCGGACAGGCTTTCGACGGGCATGTGGGCAAACTCGGCCGTGCCGGTCAGGCGCAGGGCCTCCTCCACCGCCTGCTCGTCCTCGTCGCTCCACTGGCGCATAACGTTCTGCCAGGGAAAACGCCCGCGCGAGACCAGTTCAAAGACGGTTAACCCTTCCGGCAGCAGCGGAGACTGCGGCAGGATGCCAAGCTGGCGGGCGACGGCTTTCGTCGGCTGCGCGTGGATCGCCTTGCCGTCGAGAACCGCCGCGCCGCCAAGCGGCTGAAGCAAACGCGCGATGGTACTCAGCAGCGTGGATTTTCCGCAGCCGTTCGCCCCCACCAGAACGGTGATTTTCTGCTGGGGGATCGCAAGGGAAATATCATCAACGATGATTTTTTTCTGATAACCGGCAGAAAGATTCTCCAGAACCAGACCCGGTTTTGTCGTGTTGTGAGCCACGTGCATGCCAACGTAATAAAAAAGGGAAACAAATATAAATAAAAATCATTCTCTTTTGAGAGTTTGAGGCCGCGCCATGTAGTAGTCAAGGGAAGAAACACCCTGAAAAAACCAGGGGTAACGGTGTGCTACTACACTGGCCGGTAAAACAATAAAGACTTAATTTTCAATTCATTAATTGATTACCCCTGTGCTTTTCCGTTACGTTTCAGAGATGTAGCCGATTTTTAGCTTTTTTCATTTACTACTACATTTCCGCATGATTGAATGATTCTCAATTACATGTTCGATGCCAGTTCTGGCTAACGGGCAGACCATAAAGGGCAATGACTCACAGGTTCTTCCGTGAAGCACCTTCACGGATATTTTGGGATAACAGTTGTAATGGCTACGTTCACACCTTCACTCTCTGGGATAAAAGGGCGCGCGCTCTTTTCACTGCTGTTTATGGCACCGCTGTCGCAGGCAGCAGACACCACGGCTAAAGACGGCGAAACGCTTACCGTCACCGCCGATCCAAATGCTACGGCGGAGGCCACCAACGGCTACCAGCCGCTGAATACCTCCACCGCCACGTTGACCAACATGCCGATGCTGGATATCCCGCAGGTGGTGAATACCGTCAGCGATAAGGTGCTGGCGGATCAGCACGCCACCACGCTGGATGAAGCGCTCTATAACGTCAGCAACGTGGTGCAGACCAACACCCTGGGCGGTACGCAGGATGCCTTCGTACGCCGCGGGTTTGGCGCAAACCGCGACGGCTCGATCATGACCAACGGCCTGCGCACCGTGCTGCCGCGCAGCTTTAACGCCGCAACCGAACGCGTGGAGGTGCTGAAAGGCCCGGCCTCAACGCTGTACGGCATTCTCGATCCGGGCGGCCTGATTAACGTCGTCACGAAGCGCCCGGAGAAAATCTTCGGTGGCTCGATTTCGGCCACCTCTTCCAGCTTTGGCGGCGGCACCGGACAGGTCGATGTCACCGGTCCGATTGAGGGCACGCGCCTGGCGTATCGCCTCACGGGCGAGTATCAGGACGAGGATTACTGGCGCAACTTCGGCAACGAACGCAGCACCTTTATCGCCCCGTCGCTCACCTGGTTCGGCGACGATGCCACCGTGACCGTGCTCTATTCGCATCGCGACTATAAGACGCCGTTCGATCGCGGAACGATCTTCGATCTCAACACTAAAAAGGCCGTCGACGTCGATCGCAAAACCCGCTTTGACGAGCCCTTCAACGTGACTGACGGGCAGTCCGATCTCGCTCAGCTTAACGCGGAATACCGCCTCAACAGCCAGTGGACCGCGAAGTTCGACTACAGCTACAGCCAGGATAAATACAGCGACAACCAGGCCCGCGTCATGGCCTACGATTCAAAAACCGGCACCCTGACCCGCCGGGTGGATGCAACCCAGGGCTCGACCCAGCGCATGCACAGCACCCGTGCGGATCTGCAGGGCAACGTGGATATCGCGGGCTTTTATAATGAGATCCTCACCGGCGTGTCGTATGAAAATTACGATCTGCTGCGCACGGACATGATGCGCTGTAAGAACGTTAAAGGTTTCAATATCTATAATCCGGTTTACGGCAAACTCGACGAGTGTACAACCGTCTCCGCCGCTGACAGCGACCAGACGCTCAAGCAGGAGAGCTACTCGGCCTACGCCCAGGATGCCCTGTACCTGACGGATAAATGGATTGCCGTCGCCGGGCTGCGCTACCAGTATTACACCCAGTACGCGGGCAAAGGTCGTCCGTTTAACGTCAATACCGATAGCCGCGACGAGCAGTGGACGCCGAAGCTGGGGCTGGTTTACAAACTGACGCCCGCGGTCTCGCTGTTTGCCAACTATTCGCAGACGTTTATGCCGCAGTCATCCATTGCGAGCTACATTGGCGACCTGCCGCCGGAAACCTCAAACGCGTACGAAGTAGGGGCAAAGTTCGATCTGTTCGACGGCATTACCGCCAATATCGCGCTGTTTGATATTCACAAACGCAACGTGCTGTACACCGAAAGCATCGGGGGCGAAACCATCGCCAAAACCGCGGGCCGCGTGCGCTCTCAGGGCGTGGAGGTGGATCTTGCCGGGTCACTGACCGAGAACACCAATATTATCGCCAGCTACGGCTATACAGACGCGAAGGTGCTTGAAGACCCGGACTACGCGGGCAAACCGCTGCCGAACGTGCCGCGCCACACCGGCTCACTCTTCCTCACCTACGATATTCACAATGCGTTTGCCGGGAATACCCTGACGCTCGGCGGCGGCGGGCACGGCGTAAGCCGCCGCTCGGCGACCAACGGTGCGGATTATTATCTGCCGGGCTATTTCGTGGCGGATGCGTTTGCGGCGTATAAGATGAAGCTGCAGTATCCGGTGACGCTGCAGGTGAACGTGAAGAACCTGTTTGATAAGACCTACTACACGTCGTCGATTGCGACCAACAACCTGGGCAACCAGATTGGCGACCCGCGCGAAGTGCAGTTTACGGTGAAGATGGAGTTTTGATGTAAAAAAGCCCGGTGGCGCTAATGCTTACCGGGCCTACGATCCATTCCCTCTCCCTGTGGGAGAGGGTTAGGGTGAGGGCATCAGGCCTCAATATCCGCCATATCCCCTTTCTCCTGCAGCCAGTTACGTCGGTCTTCCGAACGTTTCTTGGCGAGGAGCATATCCATCACGGCGTTGGTTTGCTGTTCGTCTTCGTCGCTGATCGTCAGCTGCACCAGGCGGCGCGTGTTCGGATCCAGCGTCGTTTCGCGCAGCTGCATCGGGTTCATTTCGCCCAGCCCTTTAAAGCGCTGCACATTTGGTTTGCCCTTCTTACGCTTAAGCTGCTCCAGCACGCCCGCCTTCTCTTCTTCCGTCAGCGCGTAGTAAACCTCTTTGCCGAGGTCGATACGGTAGAGCGGCGGCAGCGCCACGTGGACGTGACCGTTTTTCACCAGCGTGCGGAAGTGCTTCACAAAAAGCGCGCACAGCAGCGTGGCGATGTGCAGACCATCGGAGTCCGCATCCGCGAGAATACAGATCTTGCCGTAGCGCAGCTGACTCAGATCCTCGCTGTCCGGATCGATGCCGATCGCAACGGAGATGTCGTGCACTTCCTGCGAGGCCAGCACTTCGTCTGAAGAGACTTCCCAGGTGTTCAGGATCTTACCCTTGAGTGGCATGATCGCCTGATATTCACGATCGCGCGCCTGTTTGGCCGACCCACCCGCCGAATCCCCTTCCACGAGGAACAGCTCGGTGCGGTTGAGATCCTGCGCGGTACAGTCCGCCAGCTTGCCCGGCAGCGCAGGGCCGCTGGTCAGCTTTTTACGCACCACTTTCTTCGCGGCACGCAGACGACGCTGGGCGCTGGAGATGGCCATTTCAGCCAGCATCTCAGCCGCCTGAACGTTCTGGTTCAGCCACAGGGTAAACGCATCTTTCACCACGCCGGAGACGAACGCCGCGCACTGGCGCGATGACAGACGTTCTTTGGTCTGACCGGCAAACTGCGGATCCTGCATTTTCACGGAGAGCACGTAGGCGCAGCGGTCCCAGATATCTTCCGCCGAGAGCTTCACGCCGCGCGGCAGAATGTTGCGGTATTCGCAGAACTCACGCATCGCGTCCAGCAGTCCCTGACGCAGGCCGTTGACGTGGGTACCGCCGAGCATGGTTGGGATCAGGTTGACGTAGCTTTCGGTCAGCAGCTCGCCGCCTTCCGGCAGCCACAGCAGCGCCCAGTCCACCGCTTCGGTATCACCGCTAAAGTTACCGACAAACGGTTTTTCCGGCAGCGTCGGCAGGCCGTTTACCGCTTCGCACAGGTAGTCGTTCAGACCATCGGCGTAGCACCAGGTCTGCTCGGTGTTGTTAACGTGATCTTTAAAGGTAATTTCCACGCCCGGGCACAATACCGCTTTGGCTTTCAGCAGGTGCGTCAGGCGAGAAACGGAAAAGCGCGGGCTGTCGAAGAAGCTTTCGTCAGGCCAGAAGTGGACGCTTGTGCCGGTGTTGCGTTTAGCGCACGTGCCGACAACCTGCAGATCCTGCACCTTCTCGCCGTTTTCAAACGCGATGTTGTAGACCTGACCGTCGCGACGGACGTTCACTTCCACGCGTTTGGACAGGGCGTTCACCACGGAAATCCCCACGCCGTGCAGACCACCGGAGAACTGATAGTTCTTGTTGGAGAACTTACCGCCCGCGTGCAGACGGCAGAGAATCAGCTCAACGGCAGGCACGCCCTCTTCCGGGTGGATGTCCACCGGCATGCCGCGACCGTCGTCGATGACCTCCAGCGACTGATCGGCGTGCAGGATGACGTCAACGCGTTTGGCATGGCCCGCCAGCGCTTCGTCCACACTGTTATCAATAACTTCCTGGCCCAGATGGTTCGGGCGCGTCGTATCGGTATACATCCCCGGGCGGCGGCGAACCGGCTCAAGCCCGGTGAGTACCTCAATGGCATCAGCGTTATAGGTTTGCGTCATGATTTAAACTAGCAATTCGCATTGATTGTCAGTGGCTGTGCAGTCCAAGAAAATCGACAATCTGGGTGAAATGATCCTCAAAGCCCGTGAAAGCATGGTTTCCGCCCTCTTCTATAGTCTGGCGGCAGGAGGCGTAATACGCCACTGCCTGGCGGTAATCCAGCACTTCATCACCCGTCTGCTGCAGCAGCCAGATGAGATCCGGCGCTTCAAGCGGGTCGACCTGCATAACTTTGAGATCGTAAATATGGCGTGACTCTAGCACATATTGCTGCCCGGTGTAGGGGTTCTCGTTTTCGCCAAGAAAGTCCCTCAGCAGCTCAAATGGCCGTACCGCCGGATTAACCACAACGGCGGGCAGCATAAAGCATTGTGAGAGCCAGGTGGCATAGTACCCGCCCAGCGATGAGCCGACTACGCCAAAGGATTCACCGCCGTGTTCAAGCACTATCGATTCGAGCATTTCCGCCGCCTCCGCCGGGTACGGCGGCAGCTGCGGGATAATCATCTCAACGTGGGGGTGATGCTCGCTCAGCCACTGGCGAAACTGCGTCGCTTTTGCGGAGCGCGGCGAGCTGTTGAATCCGTGCAGATAAAGGAGCGTAGACATCAGTAGCCTTCTGAAGCGGTATCCGGGCGGAACTCTGCGCCTGCCAGACGGCAGACTTCCGTGGTCAGCGTGCCGTCGGCATGCAGTTCCAGCCAGCGCCAGCCTGGCGCGATGGTATCCAGCGTAAAGTTGGCGCAGTGCGGCTTAAACTGCACACAGGTTGACGGCGTCGCCAGCATGCGGCGTCCGTTCCAGTCGAGATCCTGCTCCTGATGGATGTGTCCGCACAGCAGGTGTTTCACGCGCGGGTATTTCGCCAGCACGCTATCCAGCGCCGCGGAGTTACGCAGGCTGTGCTGATCCAGCCAGCTGCAGCCCGCCGGCAGCGGATGATGATGGAGCAACAGCAGCGTATGACGTTCAGGTTCGGCAGCCAGTTTGGTCTCCAGCCAGTCGAGTTGAAACTCGCTTAATTCACCGTGCGGGACGCCAAATACCTGGCTGTCCAGCAGCAGGATCTGCCACTGTTCACCCGCAAATACGCACTTCGCCGGAGAAATCCCCGCATCCTGAAGGGAGCTGTACATTGCGGGCTGGAAATCGTGGTTTCCGGGCAGCCAGACGCAAGGCACGCTAAAGCTCGCGATGCCTTCAGCAAAATGCTGGTAGGCCGCGGAGGACTGGTCCTGCGCCAGATCGCCCGTTGCGACAATCAGGTCGCAGTCGCGATGTTCAGCGTGAATGGCGCTCAGTACCGCCTGATAACTCTCCCAGGTATTAACCCCCAGCAAAGTTTCATGCTTTTCGGCAAAAAGGTGGGTATCGGTGATTTGTAATATCCTGACTGGCGCCCCACCAGCAACAGTCAGGTTCAACAGGCTTTCCAAATGGTGTCCTTAGGTAGGTTTATGACGCTAACAAACCGGAATCGCCATTGCTCCATGTGCTAAACAATATCTTAGCCAGTCGGCTAAAAACTGGTTAATTTGATGCTTTTCGTCGCGTTGATGCAACTTTTTATTCGGATAATCATACCGCGCCTTGAAGCGAAAGATCTGCTGACTTGAACACACTTCAGCGACCATCGCGTCATGATAGAGACGCACCGTCATCGACGGCAGGCTCCAGTAGCTGATGCTGGGCGCTGTTTGTTCTATTTCCACCAGCGTAGTGTAGCGCGTTGATTCTGTTATCGTTAACCGATACTGCGCGTTGCTCACCTGATAGCTTACCGTTTCGCCGGGTGCGTCGTTTCTCGGCAGCAGGCGGCGCAGCTGTGCGAAATTGGTTTCGCACAGGCGCATCATTTCTGGGAAGTCAGGCGTATAGCGCTTCATTTTTTCCACTCGTTTCGTAATGTCTGATAATGCAGCTGCAGCCATTGCAGGGCGATGACAGACGCTGCGTTGTCGATTTTCCCCTCTTCTACCCACTGATAAGCCTGTTCCCGGCTCACCACATGAACCCGAATATCTTCGTTTTCATCAGCCAGACCGTGAATACCTTCTGCGGTCGTGGCGTCCACTTCGCCCACCATAATGGATAAGCGTTCGCTGGTGCCACCCGGACTCGCCAGATAGCTCAACACCGGTTTTGTGCGGCCTACCACCAGCCCGGCCTCTTCCAGCGCCTCGCGACGGGCGACGTCTTCAACCGACTCGCCCTCTTCGATCATCCCTGCCACCATCTCCAGCAGCCACGGGCTTTCACTGGTGTCATACGCGGCAATGCGGATCTGCTCCACCAGCACGACTTCGTCACGCACTGGGTCAAAGGGTAGCAAGACAGCCGCATGCCCGCGCTCAAAAATTTCACGTCTGATTTCGCCGCTCATTTCACCGTTGAACAGGCGATGCCTGAAACGGTAAAGATCCATCGAAAAAAAACCGCTATAAAGCGTTTCTCGTGCAATAATTTCTACATCGTTTTTGGCGAATGTCACGGGCAACTTTTCTGGTTTTTGCATGAGTCGAGTCCTGGTAGCAATGGTGATGAAATTGTGAATTTCAAGGCTGTTTGGCTGCCGTTTGTAAGGCTATATGGTAGATTGGTGCAAATTACCGCCAGATGGCACGTAACGCCAACCTTTTGGTGTGGATGATTCTGTTAGAATCGGCAATTATTTTTTAATTAGATCAGCGCTAATACTGCTTCACAACAAGGAATGCAAATGAAGAAATTGCTCCCCATCCTTATCGGCCTGAGCCTGACGGGCTTCAGTGCAATGAGCCAGGCGGAAAACCTGTTACAGGTCTACCAGCAGGCACGTCTGGGCAACCCTGATTTACGTAAATCAGCGGCCGATCGTGATGCTGCGTTTGAAAAGATTAACGAAGCGCGTAGCCCACTGCTGCCGCAGTTAGGTTTAGGTGCAGATTATACCTACAGCAACGGTTTCCGCGACGCTAACGGCGTTAACTCCAATGCTACCAGCGCCTCACTGCAATTAACACAGACGCTGTTTGATATGTCCAAATGGCGCGCCCTGACCCTGCAGGAAAAGAGCGCAGGCATCCAGGATGTGACCTATCAGACCGACCAGCAAACGCTGATCCTGAATACTGCCACCGCGTACTTCAACGTGCTGAGCGCCATTGACGCGCTCTCCTACACCGAAGCGCAGAAACAGGCGATCTACCGCCAGTTGGATCAAACCACCCAGCGCTTCAACGTGGGTCTGGTGGCGATCACCGACGTGCAGAACGCCCGTTCACAGTACGACACCGTGCTGGCCAACGAAGTGACCGCGCGTAACAACCTCGACAACGCGCTGGAATCCCTGCGCCAGGTGACAGGGAATTACTATCCTGAGCTGGCTTCCCTGAACGTCGACAGCTTCAAAACGGATAAGCCGCAGGCCGTTAACGCCCTGCTGAAAGAGGCGGAAAACCGCAACCTGACGTTGCTGCAGGCGCGTCTGAGCCAGGACCTGGCCCGCGAGCAAATTCGTCAGGCGCAGGACGGCCATCTGCCAACCCTGAGCCTGAGCGCGTCCACCGGCGTTTCTGACACGACCTACAGCGGCTCTAAAACAAATTCTGCCCAGTATGACGACAGCAATATGGGTCAGAACAAAGTGGGCCTGAGCTTCTCTCTGCCGCTGTACCAGGGCGGTCAGGTAAACTCTCAGGTGAAACAGGCGCAGTACAACTTTGTTGGCGCGAGCGAGCAGCTGGAAAGCGCGCACCGCAACGTGGTGCAGACCGTGCGTTCGTCCTTCAACAACGTGAACGCGTCTATCAGTAGCATCAACGCCTATAAACAGGCCGTTGTGTCTGCACAGAGCTCCCTGGACGCGATGGAAGCGGGTTACTCGGTCGGTACACGTACTATCGTTGACGTGCTCGACGCGACCACCACGCTGTACAACGCGAAACAGCAGCTCTCCAGCGCGCGTTATCAGTACCTGATTAACCAGCTGAACATTAAGCAGGCTCTGGGTACGCTGAACGAGCAAGACCTGCAGATGCTGAACAGCGCGCTGGGCAAACCGGTCTCTACCTCTCCGGACAGCGTTGCGCCGGAGAACCCGGAGCAGGTTGCCGCCGTTGATAACTTCAACGCTAACGGCAGCGCCCCTGCCGCACAGCCAGCGGCCGCGCGTAGCACGGCACCTGCAAGCAGCGGTTCTAACCCGTTCCGTAACTAAGAGTGTTATCACGCCCTCTCTCACCGGGAGAGGGCGCAGCTGAATCACACCCGAACGTAAGCCAACGTAAAGATCCCCCTGATTCCGCCCCTCTTCGCTTCATTTTCAACCACTCATCCACTATCCTGAGCGTTATTACCACTGGGTCCTGGAAGACAAACATGAAACGGACAAAAACGATTAACCACGCGTCGTTCCGCAAAAGCTGGAACGCACGTCATCTCACCCCTGTTGCGCTGGCAGTAACCGCGGTCTTTATGCTGGCAGGCTGTGAGAAAAACGACGAAACGGTTTCGCTGTATCAAAACGCGGACGACTGCTCCGCCGCAACCGGCCAGGCAGCAGAATGTAAAACCGCCTACACCAACGCCCTGAAAGAAGCGGAACGCACCGCGCCGAAATACGCCTCGCGCGAAGACTGCGTGGCGGAATTTGGTGAAGGACAGTGTCAGCAGACGCCAGCTCAGGCAGGTACTGCGCCGGAGAATCAGGCGCAGGCGCAGTCCAGCGGCAGCTTCTGGATGCCATTAATGGCAGGCTACATGATGGGCCGCCTGATGGGCGGCGGTGCGGGCTATCAGCAGCAACCGCTGTTTAGCTCGAAAAACCCGGCCAGCCCGGCTTATGGTCAATATACCGATGCCAGCGGCAAAGGTTATGGCGCAGCGACCCCGGGCCGCACCGTGACCGTCCCGAAAACCGCGATGGCGCCGAAGCCTGCGACCACCAGCACCATCACCCGCGGTGGGTTCGGTGAGTCTGTGGCGAAACAGACCAGCATGCAGCGTAGTGCAACAGGCACTTCCACTCGCTCAATGGGCGGCTGATCATGGAACGAGTCGGTATTACCGAGCGCCCGGACTGGCGCGAAAAAGCCACTGAATACGGTTTTAACTTCCACACCATGTACGGCGAGCCGTACTGGTGTGAAGATGCTTACTACAAACTGACGCTCGACCAGGTGGAAAAACTGGAAGAGGTGACGGCCGAGCTGCACCAGATGTGCCTGAAGGTGGTGGATAAAGTCATCGACAGCGACGAGCTGATGACTAAATTCCGTATTCCGAAGCACACCTGGAGTTTCGTTCGTCAGTCGTGGAAAACGAATCAGCCTTCGCTTTACTCTCGCCTCGATCTGGCGTGGGATGGCGTGGGTGAGCCGAAGCTTCTAGAAAACAACGCGGATACGCCGACCTCTCTTTACGAAGCGGCATTCTTCCAGTGGATTTGGCTGGAAGATCAGATGAACGCCGGAAACCTGCCGGAAGGTAGCGACCAGTTCAACAGCCTGCAGGAAAAGCTGATTGAGCGTTTCGCCGAACTGCGGGAGCAGTTTGGCTTCAATCTGCTGCATCTTGCCTGCTGTCGCGACACGGAAGAAGACAGGGGCACGGTTCAGTATCTGCAGGACTGCGCGGCCGAAGCGGAAGTGGCGACTGAATTCCTCTATATCGAGGATATCGGCCTGGGTGAAAAAGGTCAGTTTACGGATATGCAGGATCAGGTGATCAGCAACCTGTTCAAGCTCTATCCGTGGGAATACATGCTGCGTGAAATGTTCTCCACCAAGCTGGAAGACGCGGGCGTGCGCTGGCTGGAACCGGCGTGGAAGAGCATTATCTCCAACAAAGCCCTGCTGCCGATGCTGTGGGAGATGTTCCCGAACCACCCGAACCTGTTGCCAGCTTACTTTGCCGAAGATGAGTTCCCGCCGATGGAGAAATACGTCGTTAAGCCTATCTTTTCCCGCGAAGGCGCGAACGTCTCCATTATCGAAAACGGTAAAACGCTGGAAGCGGTTGAAGGGCCATACGGTGAAGAAGGGATGATCGTCCAGGAGTTTTATCAACTGCCGAAATTTGGCGACAGTTATACGCTGATCGGCAGCTGGCTTATTAACGATCAACCTGCCGGGATTGGTATTCGCGAAGATCGCGCGTTGATTACGCAGGATCTGTCACGGTTCTATCCGCATATTTTTGTTGAATAAAACTTGCCCGGTGGCGCTACGCTTACCGGGCATGTTTTTACCCCACCTGCACCGACAGCATACTCAAACTGCCCATCTCAATGCCGTCAACCGGAATGGTAACCGGCTCCTGACCGTCCCATGCACCTAACACATACAGCAGCGGCAGGAAGTGTTCCGACGTCGGGTTAGAGAGCGAACCGCCTTCGTGATCCAGATAGTTCACTAACGGATGCTTCTCAACCGGGCCTTGCCAGGTCAGGTTCGCTTTGACGTAGGCGTTAAAAGCGCTCGCCCACGGGTATGGCGTGTTCTCACCGTGCCAGCGCGCCGTACGCAGGTTATGCACCACGTTGCCGCTTGCCACCAGCATGATGCCCTCATCACGCAGGGTCGCCAGTTTGCGGCCCATTTCCAGATGCCAGGCCGCCGGTTTAGTGCTGTCGATGCTTAACTGCACCATCGGAATATCTGCATCAGGGTACATCTTAATCAGTACGCCCCACGAGCCGTGGTCAAATCCCCAGGCTTCTTTATCCAGCGTCACTGGAACAGGTGCGAGCAACTCTACCAGCCGCTGTGCCAGCGCAGGCGAGCCGGGAGCCGGATAATGCGTATCATACAGCGCCTGCGGGAAGCCGCCGAAATCATGAATGGTTTTAGGCGCTTCCATGGCCGTCACGCCGGTACCACGGGTAAACCAGTGCGCAGACACCACCACAATCGCCTTCGGACGCGGCAATGTCTCCCCCAGATGACGCCAGGCGCGGGTATAAACGTTGTCTTCCAGAACGTTCATTGGGCTGCCGTGGCCTAAAAACAGTGCAGGCATACGAGAAGAAGACATGGTGGTATCCTTAGAGAAGGTGTCAATTTGATGGTTCTACATTACGCGCATTCAGGTGAAGATAAACGCAGATAACCGTGAAGATCATCATCAGGAAATTTGAACGTAAGATATCGCTTAAGGAGAGTGCATGTCAGTACCCTTAATTTTGACCGTGCTTGCGGGTGCCGCGACCTTTATCGGTGCGTTCCTCGGCGTGCTCGGGCAAAAACCGTCTAATCGTCTTCTGGCGTTCTCGCTGGGCTTCGCCGCTGGGATCATGCTGCTTATCTCGCTGATGGAGATGCTGCCAGCAGCGCTTCACACCGAGGGAATGTCTCCGGTTCTGGGCTACGGCATGTTCATCGTTGGTCTGCTGGGCTATTTTGCGCTCGACCGTATGATGCCCCACGCCCACCCTCAGGATTTGATGCAAAAAAGCGTTACTCCAATCCCCGGCAACATCAAGCGCACGGCGATCCTGCTGACGCTGGGTATCAGCCTGCACAACTTCCCGGAAGGTGTCGCCACGTATGTCACGGCCAGCAGCAATCTGGAAATGGGATTTGGTGTCGCGCTGGCGGTAGCCTTACACAATATTCCTGAAGGACTTGCCGTGGCCGGGCCGGTTTATGCCGCAACGGGTTCAAAACGTACTGCCGTCTTCTGGGCGGGGATTTCCGGGATGGCCGAAATTCTCGGCGGCGTACTGGCGTGGCTGATCCTTGGAAGCCTCGTCTCCCCTGTCGTGATGGCGGCGATTATGGCTGCCGTGGCCGGGATTATGGTTGCGCTCTCCGTAGATGAGCTGATGCCGCTGGCGAAAGAGATCGATCCTAACAATAATCCCAGCTATGGCGTGCTGTGCGGCATGTCGGTGATGGGGCTAAGCCTGGTTCTGCTGCAAACGGCAGGTATAGGCTGACACGGATGCCCTCATCGATGAGGGCAATTCTTTGATGCGCCCCAGCGTAGCCGTTGCATTTTACACTGTCTGCGGCTCTGTATTTACAATTGGAAAATCAAGAGTTTTTATGAATATTTTTAATCGCAATATTTCCCAATTAAATTGCGCTTAAAAAGCCGCTGCTGCATGAAATATTAATCGGTTACGATAGTAATAAATTATATATTAACCTCCTCTAAAAATATCTTTAAGCCTCATTAATCGTAAAAGCCGCCCTCAACCCGTTATAC
>NZ_JADBQO010000040.1:0-29822 GCF_014895875.1 Enterobacter cloacae complex sp. P12RS | reverse complement strand
CCAGAAGAAAAAGCTCGTGGTATCACCATCAACACCTCTCACGTTGAGTACGACACCCCGACTCGCCACTACGCACACGTAGACTGCCCAGGCCACGCCGACTATGTTAAAAACATGATCACCGGTGCTGCGCAGATGGACGGCGCGATCCTGGTTGTTGCTGCGACTGACGGCCCAATGCCTCAGACTCGTGAGCACATCCTGCTGGGTCGTCAGGTAGGCGTTCCTTTCATCATCGTGTTCCTGAACAAATGCGACATGGTTGATGACGAAGAGCTGCTGGAACTGGTAGAGATGGAAGTTCGTGAACTGCTGTCTCAGTACGATTTCCCGGGCGACGACACTCCAATCGTTCGTGGTTCCGCGCTGAAAGCGCTGGAAGGCGACGCTGAGTGGGAAGCGAAAATCATCGAACTGGCTGGCTTCCTGGATTCTTACATCCCAGAACCAGAGCGTGCGATTGACAAGCCATTCCTGCTGCCAATCGAAGACGTATTCTCCATCTCCGGTCGTGGTACCGTTGTTACCGGTCGTGTAGAGCGCGGTATCATCAAAGTTGGTGAAGAAGTTGAAATCGTTGGTATCAAAGAGACTGCGAAGTCTACCTGTACTGGCGTTGAAATGTTCCGCAAACTGCTGGACGAAGGCCGTGCTGGTGAGAACGTTGGTGTTCTGCTGCGTGGTATCAAACGTGAAGAAATCGAACGTGGTCAGGTTCTGGCGAAGCCAGGCTCAATCAAGCCACACACCAAGTTCGAATCTGAAGTGTACATCCTGTCCAAAGACGAAGGCGGCCGTCATACTCCGTTCTTCAAAGGCTACCGTCCACAGTTCTACTTCCGTACAACTGACGTGACCGGTACCATCGAACTGCCAGAAGGCGTAGAGATGGTAATGCCAGGCGACAACATCAAGATGGTTGTGACTCTGATCCACCCAATCGCGATGGACGACGGTCTGCGTTTCGCAATCCGTGAAGGCGGCCGTACCGTTGGCGCGGGCGTTGTTGCTAAAGTTCTCGGCTAATCGCTGATAACATTTGACGCAATGCGCAATAAAAGGGCATCATTTGATGCCCTTTTTGCACGCTTTCACATCAGAACCTGGCTCATCAGTGATTAATTTTGTCATAATCATTGCTGAGACAGGCTCTGCGGAGAGCGTATAATACGAAAAGCGAATAGCATTTCGATTGGTTTGCCTCGCACTCGCGGGGTGAAAATGTTTGTAGAATACTTCTGACAGGTTGGTTTATGAGTGCGAATACCGAAGCTCAAGGGAGCGGGCGCGGCCTGGAAGCGATGAAATGGGTAGTTGTAGCCGTGCTGCTGATTGTGGCGATTGTCGGCAACTATCTTTATCGTGACATGATGCTGCCGCTACGCGCGCTTGCAGTGGTAATTCTGATTGCTGCGGCGGGTGGTGTCGCGCTGTTGACGACAAAAGGCAAAGCGACCGTTGCGTTTGCCCGCGAAGCGCGTACCGAAGTCCGCAAGGTCATTTGGCCGACTCGCCAGGAAACATTGCACACCACGCTGATCGTAGCGGCGGTAACCGCTGTAATGTCACTGATCCTGTGGGGACTGGATGGTATTCTGGTTCGCCTGGTATCCTTTATCACTGGCCTGAGGTTCTGAGATGTCTGAAGCCCCTAAAAAGCGCTGGTACGTCGTTCAGGCGTTTTCCGGTTTTGAAGGCCGCGTAGCAACGTCGCTGCGTGAGCATATCAAATTACACAACATGGAAGAGTTGTTTGGCGAAGTTATGGTTCCGACCGAAGAAGTGGTTGAGATCCGTGGCGGCCAGCGTCGCAAAAGCGAGCGCAAATTCTTCCCGGGTTACGTGCTGGTTCAGATGGTTATGAACGACGCGAGCTGGCACCTGGTGCGCAGCGTGCCGCGTGTGATGGGCTTTATCGGCGGCACGTCTGACCGTCCGGCGCCAATCAGCGACAAAGAAGTTGATGCGATTATGAACCGCCTGCAGCAGGTGGGTGATAAGCCGCGTCCGAAAACGCTGTTTGAACCGGGTGAAATGGTTCGTGTTAATGACGGTCCGTTTGCTGACTTTAATGGCGTGGTTGAAGAAGTGGACTATGAGAAGTCCCGCCTGAAAGTTTCTGTTTCTATCTTCGGTCGTGCGACCCCGGTAGAGCTGGACTTTGCCCAGGTAGAAAAAGCCTAAGCAGCGATCAAAAAAGCGACGATTTAATCGTTGCACAAGGCGCGGGATTGGAATACAATTTCGCGCCTTTTGTTTTTATGGGTCCCGGCCCGTAAAACGAATTTTATTCACGGGGAGCCTCCCTGAGGCGCTATTACCCAATCAGAGGATTTTAGAATGGCTAAGAAAGTACAAGCCTACGTCAAGCTGCAGGTTGCAGCTGGTATGGCGAACCCAAGTCCACCAGTTGGTCCAGCTCTGGGTCAGCAGGGTGTGAACATCATGGAATTCTGTAAAGCGTTCAACGCAAAAACTGAATCCCTGGAAAAAGGTCTGCCAATCCCAGTCGTAATCACTGTTTACGCTGACCGTTCTTTCACTTTCGTTACCAAAACCCCTCCAGCAGCAGTTCTGCTGAAGAAAGCGGCTGGTATCAAGTCTGGTTCCGGTAAACCGAACAAAGACAAAGTGGGTAAAATTTCCCGCGCTCAGCTGCAGGAAATCGCGCAGACCAAAGCTGCCGACATGACTGGTGCCGACATTGAAGCGATGACTCGCTCCATCGAAGGTACTGCACGTTCCATGGGCCTGGTAGTGGAGGACTAAGAAATGGCTAAACTGACCAAGCGCATGTCCGTGATCCGTGACAAAGTTGATGCGACCAAACAGTACGACATCAACGAAGCTATTGCTCTGCTGAAAGAACTGGCGACTGCTAAGTTCGTTGAAAGCGTTGACGTTGCCGTTAACCTGGGCATCGATGCTCGTAAATCCGATCAGAACGTTCGTGGCGCAACTGTACTGCCACACGGTACTGGCCGTTCCGTTCGCGTAGCTGTATTTGCTCAGGGTGCAAACGCTGAAGCTGCTAAAGCTGCCGGCGCTGAACTGGTAGGTATGGAAGATCTGGCTGATCAGATCAAGAAAGGCGAAATGAACTTTGACGTTGTTATTGCTTCTCCAGATGCAATGCGCGTTGTTGGCCAGCTGGGCCAGGTTCTGGGTCCACGCGGCCTGATGCCAAACCCGAAAGTGGGTACTGTAACCCCTAACGTTGCTGAAGCGGTTAAGAACGCTAAAGCAGGTCAGGTTCGTTACCGTAACGACAAAAACGGCATCATCCACACCACCATCGGTAAAGTGGACTTTGACGCTGACAAACTGAAAGAAAACCTGGAAGCTCTGCTGGTTGCGCTGAAAAAAGCTAAACCAACTCAGGCGAAAGGCGTGTACATCAAGAAAGTTAGCATCTCCACCACCATGGGTGCAGGTGTTGCAGTTGACCAGGCTGGCCTGAGCGCTGCTGCAAACTAATGCCTTTACGTGGGCGGTGATTTTGTCTACAATCTTACCCCCACGTTTGCTAACGAAAGTTAGCGGCTAAAAGATTTGTTCGTTGGAGCCTGGCCTATCCAGGCCTCCGTCGAAGACCGCAGGTGTTTCGCAAGAAACTTAATCCCCTGCGTAGACGGTGACAGAACGCTAAGATTATTTTTAATACTCTGGCTTGTTTCTGCTCACCGTATTAAGACGCTCTTCCCGTTGGGTTGAGTGAAGTGAGTTCCGGAACATGAGTTCCGGCAAACATCCAGGAGCAAAGCTAATGGCTTTAAATCTTCAAGACAAACAAGCGATTGTTGCTGAAGTCAGCGAAGTAGCCAAAGGCGCGCTGTCTGCAGTAGTTGCGGATTCCCGTGGCGTTACTGTAGACAAAATGACTGAACTGCGTAAAGCAGGTCGTGAAGCTGGCGTATACATGCGTGTTGTTCGCAACACCCTGCTGCGTCGCGTAGTTGAAGGTACTCAGTTCGAGTGCCTGAAAGACACGTTTGTTGGTCCGACCCTGATTGCATACTCTATGGAACACCCGGGCGCTGCTGCTCGTCTGTTCAAAGAGTTCGCGAAAGCGAATGCAAAATTTGAGGTCAAAGCTGCAGCCTTTGAAGGTGAGTTGATCCCGGCATCGCAAATCGATCGCCTGGCAACCCTGCCGACCTACGAAGAAGCAATTGCACGCCTGATGGCAACCATGAAAGAAGCTGCGGCTGGCAAACTGGTTCGCACTCTGGCTGCTGTACGCGATGCGAAAGAAGCTGCTTAATCGCAGTTATCTTTATAAAGCATTTGCTTACGTATAAACTTATTCTGATTTTCAGGAACAATTTAAATGTCTATCACTAAAGATCAAATCATTGAAGCAGTTGCAGCTATGTCCGTAATGGACGTTGTAGAGCTGGTATCTGCAATGGAAGAAAAATTCGGTGTTTCTGCTGCTGCTGCTGTAGCTGTAGCTGCTGGCCCGGCTGAAGCTGCTGAAGAAAAAACTGAATTCGACGTAATTCTGAAAGCTGCTGGCGCGAACAAAGTTGCTGTTATCAAAGCAGTACGTGGCGCAACTGGCCTGGGTCTGAAAGAAGCTAAAGACCTGGTAGAATCTGCTCCAGCTGCGCTGAAAGAAGGCGTGAGCAAAGACGACGCAGAAGCACTGAAAAAATCTCTGGAAGAAGCTGGCGCTGAAGTTGAAGTTAAATAAGCCAACTTTTCTGGTTGCAGCCTAAGTAATTAGGCTGATGGCTGGTGACTTTTTAGTCACCAGCCTTTTTGCGCTGTAAGGCATCAGTAGCATTTCACACTGTTTGACTGCTGATTGTCCTGACAATGCTTGTTTCTATCGACGACTTAATATACTGCGACAGGGTGCTCGCTCTGTGTAAATCGCAATGAAATGGTTTAAGCGTGATAGCAACAGGTATTGCGGAAAGTATTCAATTTTCCGGTCCACAAAATGGTGTTGCACAAACTGTCCCTTCGTCGGACAGATGGGTCGACTTGTCAGCGAGCTGAGGAACCCTATGGTTTACTCCTATACCGAGAAAAAACGTATTCGTAAGGATTTTGGTAAACGTCCACAAGTTCTGGACATTCCATATCTCCTTTCTATCCAGCTTGACTCGTTCCAGAAGTTTATCGAGCAAGATCCTGAAGGGCAGTACGGTCTGGAAGCAGCCTTCCGTTCCGTGTTCCCGATTCAGAGCTACAGCGGTAACTCCGAGCTGCAGTACGTCAGCTACCGCCTTGGCGAACCGGTGTTTGACGTTCAGGAATGTCAGATCCGTGGCGTGACCTATTCCGCACCGCTGCGCGTAAAACTGCGTCTGGTGATCTACGAGCGCGAAGCGCCGGAAGGCACCGTAAAAGACATTAAAGAACAAGAAGTTTACATGGGTGAGATTCCACTCATGACAGACAACGGTACTTTCGTTATCAACGGTACTGAGCGTGTTATCGTTTCCCAGCTGCATCGTAGCCCGGGCGTCTTCTTCGACAGCGATAAAGGTAAAACACACTCTTCCGGTAAAGTACTGTATAACGCACGCATCATTCCTTACCGTGGTTCATGGCTGGACTTCGAGTTCGATCCAAAAGACAACCTGTTTGTCCGTATCGACCGTCGTCGTAAACTGCCTGCAACCATCATTCTGCGTGCACTGAACTATACCACTGAGCAGATCCTGGACCTGTTCTTTGAGAAAGTGATCTTTGAAATCCGCGACAACAAGCTGCAGATGGAGCTGGTGCCGGAACGTCTGCGTGGTGAGACCGCGTCGTTCGACATCGAAGCCGACGGCAAAGTGTATGTGGAAAAAGGTCGCCGTATCACCGCGCGCCACATCCGCCAGTTGGAAAAAGATGATATCAAACACATCGAAGTTCCGGTTGAATACATTGCAGGAAAAGTAGCCGCGAAAGATTACGTTGATGAATCAACTGGCGAGCTGATCTGCCCGGCGAACATGGAGCTGAGCCTGGATCTGCTGGCTAAGCTGAGCCAGTCTGGCCACAAACGTATCGAAACGCTGTTCACCAACGATCTGGACCACGGTCCGTACATCTCTGAGACTGTACGCGTCGACCCAACCAACGATCGTCTGAGCGCGCTGGTAGAAATCTACCGCATGATGCGCCCTGGTGAGCCACCAACTCGCGAAGCGGCTGAAAGCCTGTTCGAGAACCTGTTCTTCTCCGAAGACCGCTACGATCTGTCCGCGGTAGGTCGTATGAAGTTCAACCGTTCTCTGCTGCGCGACGAGATCGAAGGTTCCGGTATCCTGAGCAAAGACGACATCATCGAAGTGATGAAGAAGCTCATCGATATCCGTAACGGTAAAGGCGAAGTGGACGATATCGACCACCTCGGCAACCGTCGTATCCGTTCCGTAGGCGAAATGGCGGAAAACCAGTTCCGCGTTGGCCTGGTACGTGTAGAGCGTGCGGTGAAAGAGCGTCTGTCTCTGGGCGATCTGGATACCCTGATGCCTCAGGATATGATCAACGCCAAGCCGATTTCTGCAGCAGTGAAAGAGTTCTTTGGTTCCAGCCAGCTGTCCCAGTTCATGGACCAGAACAACCCGCTGTCTGAGATCACGCACAAACGTCGTATCTCTGCACTCGGCCCAGGCGGTCTGACCCGTGAACGTGCAGGCTTTGAGGTTCGAGACGTACACCCGACTCACTACGGTCGCGTATGTCCAATCGAAACGCCTGAAGGTCCAAACATCGGTCTGATCAACTCCCTGTCCGTGTACGCACAGACAAACGAATACGGTTTCCTTGAGACCCCGTATCGTAAAGTGACCGACGGTGTGGTTACCGACGAAATTCATTACCTGTCTGCTATCGAAGAAGGCAACTACGTTATCGCTCAGGCGAACTCCAACCTGGATGACGAGGGCCACTTTGTAGAAGATCTGGTTACCTGCCGTAGCAAAGGCGAATCCAGCTTGTTCAGCCGCGACCAGGTTGACTACATGGACGTATCCACCCAGCAGGTGGTATCCGTCGGTGCGTCCCTGATCCCGTTCCTGGAACACGATGACGCCAACCGTGCATTGATGGGTGCGAACATGCAACGTCAGGCCGTTCCAACTCTGCGTGCTGATAAGCCGCTGGTTGGTACCGGTATGGAACGTGCTGTTGCCGTTGACTCCGGTGTTACTGCAGTTGCTAAGCGTGGCGGTACCGTTCAGTACGTTGACGCATCCCGTATCGTTATCAAAGTTAACGAAGACGAGATGTATCCGGGCGAAGCGGGTATCGACATCTACAACCTGACCAAATACACCCGTTCTAACCAGAACACCTGTATCAACCAGATGCCTTGCGTATCTCTGGGTGAGCCAGTTGAGCGCGGCGACGTGCTGGCAGACGGTCCGTCCACCGACCTCGGTGAACTGGCGCTCGGTCAGAACATGCGCGTAGCGTTCATGCCGTGGAACGGTTACAACTTCGAAGACTCCATCCTCGTATCCGAGCGTGTGGTTCAGGAAGATCGTTTCACCACCATCCACATTCAGGAACTGGCCTGTGTGTCCCGTGACACCAAGCTGGGGCCAGAAGAGATCACTGCCGACATCCCTAACGTGGGTGAAGCTGCGCTCTCCAAGCTGGATGAATCCGGTATTGTTTACATCGGTGCGGAAGTGACCGGCGGCGACATTCTGGTAGGTAAGGTGACGCCGAAAGGTGAAACCCAGCTGACCCCAGAAGAGAAACTGCTGCGTGCTATCTTCGGTGAGAAAGCGTCTGACGTTAAAGACTCTTCTCTGCGCGTACCAAACGGTGTTTCCGGTACGGTTATCGACGTTCAGGTCTTCACTCGTGATGGCGTTGAGAAAGATAAGCGTGCGCTGGAAATCGAAGAGATGCAGCTCAAACAGGCTAAGAAAGACCTGTCTGAAGAACTGCAGATCCTCGAAGCAGGTCTGTTCAGCCGTATCTATGCGGTGCTGGTTGCCGGTGGCGTTGAAGCTGAGAAGCTCGACAAACTGCCACGCGATCGCTGGCTGGAACTCGGCCTGACCGACGAAGAGAAACAAAATCAGCTGGAACAGCTGGCTGAGCAGTATGACGAACTGAAACACGAGTTCGAGAAAAAACTCGAAGCGAAACGCCGCAAAATCACTCAGGGCGACGATCTGGCACCAGGCGTGCTGAAGATTGTTAAGGTGTATCTGGCCGTTAAACGTCAGATCCAGCCTGGTGATAAGATGGCAGGTCGTCACGGTAACAAGGGTGTTATCTCTAAGATCAACCCGATCGAAGATATGCCGCACGATGCTAACGGTACGCCGGTAGATATCGTACTGAACCCACTGGGCGTACCGTCTCGTATGAACATTGGTCAGATCCTGGAAACCCACCTGGGTATGGCTGCGAAAGGTATCGGCGACAAGATCAACGCCATGCTGAAACAGCAGCAGGAAGTCGCGAAACTGCGCGAATTCATCCAGCGTGCCTACGATCTGGGTACCGACGTGCGTCAGAAAGTCGACCTGAACACCTTCAGCGATGAAGAAGTGCTGCGTCTGGCAGAGAACCTGCGCAAAGGTATGCCAATTGCAACGCCGGTATTCGACGGTGCAAAAGAAGCTGAAATCAAAGAGCTGCTGCAACTGGGTGGTCTGCCAACGTCTGGTCAGATTACGCTGTTTGACGGCCGTACCGGTGAACAGTTTGAGCGTCCAGTAACCGTAGGTTACATGTACATGCTGAAACTGAACCACTTGGTCGACGACAAGATGCACGCTCGTTCTACCGGTTCTTACAGCCTGGTTACTCAGCAGCCGCTGGGTGGTAAGGCACAGTTCGGTGGTCAGCGCTTCGGGGAGATGGAAGTGTGGGCGCTGGAAGCATACGGCGCGGCATACACCCTGCAGGAAATGCTCACCGTTAAGTCTGATGACGTGAACGGTCGTACCAAGATGTATAAAAACATCGTGGACGGCAACCATCAGATGGAACCAGGCATGCCAGAATCCTTCAACGTACTGTTGAAAGAGATTCGTTCGCTGGGTATCAACATCGAACTGGAAGACGAGTAATTCTCGCTCAAACAGGTCACTGGTGCCGGGTTAACCCCCGGCACCGGATTGTGCTAACTCCGACGGGAGCAAATCCGTGAAAGATTTATTAAAGTTTCTGAAAGCGCAGACTAAAACCGAAGAGTTTGATGCGATCAAAATTGCTCTGGCTTCGCCAGACATGATCCGTTCATGGTCTTTCGGTGAAGTTAAAAAGCCGGAAACCATCAACTACCGTACGTTCAAACCTGAGCGTGACGGCCTTTTCTGTGCGCGTATTTTCGGGCCAGTAAAAGACTACGAGTGCCTGTGCGGTAAGTACAAGCGCCTGAAACACCGCGGTGTGATCTGTGAGAAGTGCGGCGTTGAAGTGACCCAGACTAAAGTACGCCGTGAGCGTATGGGCCACATCGAGCTGGCGTCTCCGACTGCTCACATCTGGTTCCTGAAATCTCTGCCGTCCCGTATCGGTCTGCTGCTGGATATGCCGCTGCGCGATATCGAACGTGTTCTGTACTTCGAATCTTATGTAGTTATCGAAGGCGGGATGACGAACCTGGAACGTCACCAGATCCTGACTGAAGAGCAGTATCTGGACGCGCTGGAAGAGTTCGGTGACGAATTCGACGCGAAGATGGGTGCGGAAGCTATTCAGGCCCTGCTGAAGAGCATGGATCTGGAGCAGGAGTGCGAGCAGCTGCGTGAAGAGCTGAACGAAACCAACTCCGAAACCAAGCGTAAAAAGCTGACCAAGCGTATCAAACTGCTGGAAGCGTTCGTTCAGTCTGGTAACAAACCAGAGTGGATGATCCTGACCGTTCTGCCGGTTCTGCCGCCAGATCTGCGTCCGCTGGTTCCGCTGGATGGCGGTCGTTTCGCAACGTCCGATCTGAACGATCTGTATCGTCGCGTTATCAACCGTAACAACCGTCTGAAACGTCTGCTGGATCTGGCTGCGCCGGACATCATCGTACGCAACGAAAAACGTATGCTGCAGGAAGCGGTAGATGCCCTGCTGGATAACGGTCGTCGCGGTCGTGCGATCACCGGTTCTAACAAGCGTCCTCTGAAATCTTTGGCCGACATGATCAAAGGTAAGCAGGGTCGTTTCCGTCAGAACCTGCTCGGTAAGCGTGTTGACTACTCCGGTCGTTCTGTAATCACCGTAGGTCCATACCTGCGTCTGCATCAGTGCGGTCTGCCGAAGAAAATGGCACTGGAGCTGTTCAAACCGTTCATCTACGGCAAGCTGGAGCTGCGTGGCCTGGCCACCACCATCAAAGCCGCTAAGAAAATGGTTGAGCGTGAAGAAGCTGTCGTTTGGGATATCCTGGACGAAGTTATCCGCGAACACCCGGTACTGCTGAACCGTGCACCAACCCTGCACCGTCTGGGTATCCAGGCATTTGAGCCAGTCCTGATCGAAGGTAAAGCTATCCAGCTGCACCCGCTGGTTTGTGCGGCCTATAACGCCGACTTCGATGGTGACCAGATGGCTGTTCACGTACCGCTGACGCTGGAAGCCCAGCTTGAAGCGCGTGCGCTGATGATGTCTACCAACAACATCCTGTCTCCAGCGAACGGTGAACCAATTATCGTTCCTTCTCAGGACGTTGTATTGGGTCTGTACTACATGACCCGTGACTGTGTTAACGCCAAAGGCGAAGGCATGGTGCTGACTGGCCCGAAAGAAGCTGAGCGTATTTATCGCGCTGGCCTGGCCTCTCTGCATGCGCGCGTTAAAGTGCGTATCACCGAATACGAAAAAGATGCAAACGGCGAATTCGTTGCGAAGACCAGCCTGAAAGACACGACCATTGGCCGTGCCATTCTGTGGATGATCGTACCGAAAGGTCTGCCTTTCTCCATCGTCAACCAGGCGCTGGGCAAGAAAGCGATCTCCAAAATGCTGAACACCTGTTACCGCATTCTGGGTCTGAAGCCGACCGTTATCTTCGCTGACCAGACAATGTATACCGGCTTTGCTTATGCAGCGCGTTCAGGTGCATCTGTTGGTATCGATGATATGGTCATCCCAGAGAAGAAACACGAGATCATCTCTGAAGCGGAAGCTGAAGTTGCTGAGATCCAGGAGCAGTTCCAGTCTGGTCTGGTAACCGCGGGCGAACGCTACAACAAAGTTATCGATATCTGGGCAGCGGCGAACGATCGTGTATCCAAAGCGATGATGGATAACCTGCAAACCGAAACCGTGATTAACCGTGACGGCGTCGAAGAGCAGCAGGTTTCCTTCAACAGCATCTACATGATGGCCGACTCCGGTGCGCGTGGTTCTGCAGCACAGATTCGTCAGCTGGCAGGTATGCGTGGTCTGATGGCGAAGCCAGATGGCTCCATCATCGAAACGCCAATCACCGCGAACTTCCGTGAAGGTCTGAACGTACTCCAGTACTTCATCTCCACGCACGGTGCGCGTAAAGGTCTGGCGGATACCGCACTGAAGACAGCGAACTCCGGTTATCTGACGCGTCGTCTGGTTGACGTTGCGCAGGATCTGGTTGTGACCGAAGACGATTGTGGCACCCTCGAAGGTATCACCATGACCCCGGTTATCGAGGGTGGTGATGTTAAAGAGCCGCTGCGCGATCGCGTACTGGGTCGTGTGACCGCGGAAGACATTCTGAAGCCGGGCACTGCAGACATTCTGGTTCCACGCAACACCCTGCTGCACGAACAGTGGTGTGACCTGCTGGAAGCGAACTCTGTTGACTCTGTGAAAGTGCGTTCCGTTGTATCCTGTGACACCGACTTTGGTGTGTGTGCGCACTGCTACGGTCGTGACCTGGCGCGTGGCCACATCATCAACAAAGGTGAAGCCATCGGCGTTATCGCGGCACAGTCCATCGGTGAGCCGGGTACACAGCTGACGATGCGTACGTTCCACATCGGTGGTGCGGCATCTCGTGCGGCTGCTGAATCCAGCATTCAGGTGAAAAACAAAGGTAGCATCAAGCTCAGCAACGCGAAGTCTGTTGTTAACTCCGCAGGCAAGCTGGTTGTGACCTCTCGTAACACCGAGCTGAAGCTGATCGACGAATTCGGTCGTACCAAAGAGAGCTATAAAGTGCCTTACGGTGCGGTTATGGCGAAAGGTGATGGCGAGCAGGTTGCCGGCGGTGAAACCGTTGCAAACTGGGATCCACACACCATGCCGGTAATCACCGAAGTAAGTGGTTTCATCCGCTTTACTGACATGATCGACGGCCAGACCATTACTCGTCAGACCGACGAGCTGACCGGTCTGTCTTCTCTGGTGGTTCTGGATTCTGCTGAACGTACTACCGGCGGTAAAGATCTGCGTCCTGCACTGAAAATCGTTGATGCTCAGGGTAACGACGTTCTGATCCCGGGTACCGATATGCCTGCGCAGTACTTCCTGCCGGGTAAAGCGATTGTACAGCTGGAAGATGGCGTACAGATCAGCTCTGGTGACACCCTGGCGCGTATTCCTCAGGAATCCGGCGGTACCAAGGACATCACCGGTGGTCTGCCACGCGTTGCGGACCTGTTCGAAGCACGTCGTCCGAAAGAGCCTGCAATCCTGGCTGAAATCAGCGGGATCATCTCCTTCGGTAAAGAGACTAAAGGTAAGCGCCGTCTGGTTATCACCCCAGTAGATGGCAGCGAGCCGTACGAAGAGATGATTCCTAAGTGGCGTCAGCTCAACGTGTTCGAAGGCGAACGTGTAGAACGTGGTGACGTGGTTTCCGACGGCCCAGAAGCGCCGCACGACATCCTGCGTCTGCGTGGTGTGCATGCTGTTACTCGTTACATCGTTAACGAAGTACAGGACGTATACCGCCTGCAGGGCGTTAAGATTAACGATAAGCACATCGAAGTTATCGTTCGTCAGATGCTGCGTAAAGCAACCATCGAAAACGCGGGCAGCTCCGACTTCCTGGAAGGCGAGCAGGTTGAATACTCACGCGTTAAGATCGCTAACCGCGATCTGGAAGCGAACGGCAAAATCGGTGCGACCTTCGCACGCGATCTGCTGGGTATCACCAAAGCGTCTCTGGCAACCGAGTCCTTCATCTCCGCAGCATCGTTCCAGGAAACGACTCGTGTCCTGACCGAAGCCGCTGTTGCAGGTAAACGTGATGAACTGCGCGGTCTGAAAGAGAACGTCATCGTGGGTCGTCTGATCCCTGCCGGTACCGGTTATGCGTACCATCAGGATCGTATGCGTCGTCGCGCTGCGGGCGAACTGCCAGCAGCACCGCAGGTTACTGCTGAAGATGCATCCGCGAGCCTGGCAGAACTGCTGAACGCAGGTCTGGGCGGTTCCGACAACGAGTAATCGTTGATGCCGTAAATAAAAAACCCGCCTCGGCGGGTTTTTTTATATCTGCATTTCTTCAATTCACTAGCGGGATGCGTCGATAAAGCTCAATCATATCGCCCGCCAGATCCTGAATAACCATCGCGTTCATCAGGTGGTCCTGAGAATGAACGGTGATCAAGTTAACAGGCAGTTTCCCGGTCCCTTCGTCAAGTCCAATAAGCTGCGTCTGGATCGTATGCGCGTGCTTCACATATTCGCGGGATTCTTCCATCGCTTTTTCAGCTTCGTCAAACTCACCTTTACGCGCCATCTGCAGAGCCGTCAGGGCCGCACTGCGGGCCGCACCGGCGTTGACCAGCAGTTCCATGATTGTGGTTTCTAAGTCTTCCATTATGACTCCAGCAGTTTAAGCGCTTTTTCCAGTACGGCATCGCCTTTCATCATGCCGTAATCCATCATGTCGATCACCGCGACCTTTTTGCCCAGCGGGTCGGCCTGTGCCTGCAGTTTAGCCTGCTCGTATTTGACCTGTGGCCCCAGTAATACGATGTCGGCCGTCGCGATATTGTCTTTAAACTCCGCAACCGGAACGGCTTTAATGGTGACTTCAACCCCTTTTTTCTGCGCGGCATCTTTCATACGTTGAACCAGCATGCTGGTTGACATTCCCGCTGCACAGCATAAAACGATGTTCTTCATAATCAGCCTCGATCTACATGTGTTTATTGATAATTATCCTGCGCAGAGAGCTTCAACAACCGCTTTACCGCGATTGTGTGTCAGGCATCACAAAGAAAGCGGCATTTTTCTGAAACCGGTTACAATTCTTCCAGTAAGAGAGAAAGTCAGCCGACGGCAGTGCGAACAATACGGTTTTTTCCCTGCTTTTTAGCACTGTAGAGCGCGTTATCAACGCTACCTACAAATTGTTCCAGCGGTTCGAAATGCCATTCACCCAGACCCGCGCTGAACGTGACGTGCAGATTTTCTTCCCGCCACACGCGTCTTTCAACGGCGGTGCGCCATGCGTCAAGCAATGAAAATGCGGCAGCGATCTGCTCGGCCTGGAAAATTACCGCGAACTCTTCACCACCGTAGCGATAGACCGAGACGTGGTGGGGCTGCATTATCTGGATCCCCTCGCGCGCCACGTTACGCAGGACAATGTCGCCGCTCAGGTGTCCCCACGTGTCGTTAATTGACTTGAAGTTATCAATATCAACCAGCGCCATCGCGAAAGGCTGGTGGGCATTTAATAATTCCTCCACATCGTTATCGAACGCACGGCGGTTTTTGCAGCCGGTCAGCGCATCGTGAGTGGCCTGACGAACATACGCCATCTCACGCTCTTTATTGGACTGAATGGTGTGGCTCAGCATCGCTTCCAGACGCGGCGCCTGGCTCACATTGCCCGTTTTGATCGCATTGATAATGGTCATCAACACGGTACGCGAGGCATGACGCAGATAGAGGCCGAAGAGAATGATAATGATGGCCGCCAGCGCGAAACCCCAGCCTACGATTGTCGTTTCGTGTCGGGTGATATCGGTAAGCGTTGCGCCAGAGACCCTGTAGATGACAAACCAGTCCGGGTTGGTAAATGAGTAGTAGTAATACCAGGCGTCGGTTTTCTTATCGTAAAGGTGGCCTTCGCCGCTGGTCATTTTATCCATCAGCGCTTCGCTGACGTACTGTTTGAAAAGCACGCCCGTATCAGGGTGCAGCACGACGGCGCCATCGCGTTCGACGACGAAGAATTCCCCCTGAACAGGGGCGACCATCTGACGCAGGGTGTAGCCCATTGACGTTAAGTCGAGATGAAACGCAATCGTACCTTTAAGTCGACCTTCTGGTGAAATCAACGGTTTATAGAGTGTGACCGTCGGATGACCGTTGAAGTAGTCCATATAGGGACGGGTGTAGTGGCTGAATATACTGGCTTCAGCATGGGCGACAAACCACGGACGCGTCCGGGGATCGAAGGTTTTACTCTTTTCCGTCTGGAGCACTTCCGGGGCGCGCAGATAATGTCCCTGCGTGTCTGCCAGCGAGATGGATGACACGGTCGGCATCAGGTTTTGCAAATGCATCATCATCTGCAGCCCTTGCGTCGGGTTGACGTAGAGGGTCTCGTTTAGCCTGTCATCGCGTGCAAAATACATCGCGGAGCGGCCCAGGATATAGTCGTTTTCACGCAGGATTGACTCGGTGTAGTTCACCGCAAGGTTATGGGTGAAATTGCCATTAATCTTATGATAGTCCTCAAGGAAATCCTTTCGTTGTGAAAGAGTTACCACGACCGCGATCAGCGCAAAACTGCACAGAATCCCCGCGAAGCTGAGCATAATGGGTCGGGTGAAAGAGAGCTTTTTGCTGTGAAGTGCCATGAGTTGTACATCGATCCTGATGGTGAATATTTTTCGTCTGCCGATATCCTCTCAGCATAGTCGCTGTCCTGCGGTTAGCGGTGAATTATACGGAACACGATTTCAGGCGAGATGATTTATCTTAAGAATCACTAAGAAATTCCTTATCCATATTTTTGCGCCCCTCTTATGCACGGAATCGGAGGCAGGGCGAAACGAGGAAGAAGCTTTTCGCCCTGGTCAGCATCCGTTGCTGACCTGATGACAATAAAAAACCGGACGATCGCTGACAATCATCCGGTTTTACCTTTCCGTAACGCCTCGATAATTTTCTACCGTGTTGCAGTGCGTTACATCGTCATTGCGAGGCTCTTCCCAGCCAGCTGTCCCAGTCTTTCCAGACAGGCTGTAAACCCTGTGCCGTCAGGGCGGCGGCAACGGCTTCCGGACGCCGTCCGTCATGCGGTGCAAACTGCTCCAGCTCCGGATGATCGTCTGCATACCCGCCAGGCTGCGTTTTGGAAAATGCGCTGACGTTGTTAATCGCCAGCGGGATGACGCGATCGCGAAACGCCGGGGATTCACGCGTTGAGAGCGATAACTCCACTTCCGGGGCGAGCAGGCGAAACGCGCAGATGGTCTGCACCAGCTGGCGTTCATCCATCAGCGAAGCCGGTTCAATGCCGCCTGCGCAGGGGCGCAGGCGTGGGAAGGAGATGGAGTATCGGGTCTGCCAGTAGTGCTGTTGCAGCCACAGCAGATGTTCTGCCACCATGTAGCAATCTACCCGCCAGCTATCGGAAAGCCCAATTAGCGCACCCAACCCGATTTTGTCGATCCCGGCGCGGCCCAGCCTGTCTGGCGTTTCCAGCCGGAAGAAAAAATCCTGCTTCTTCCCTTTCAGGTGATGCCGCGCGTACGTCGCCTCGTGGTAGGTTTCCTGATAGACCATAACGCCGTCCAGCCCGAGCGTTTTTAACTCCGCATACTCGTCCTGCGACAGGGGCTGAACCTCCATCTGCAACGACGCAAACTCCCGACGTATCGCAGGCAGATGCTGGCGGAAATAGTCCATTCCCACTTTCCCCTGATGCTCGCCCGTGACCAGCAGAAGATGTTCGAACCCCATTTCACGAATAGCAGCACACTCGCGGGCGATCTCATGCTCATCGAGCGTTTTCCGCTTGATGCGGTTGCTCATGGAAAAACCACAGTAGGTACAGTCGTTGGCGCACAGGTTCGAAAGATAGAGCGGGACGTAGAAGCTCACCGTGTTGCCAAACCGCTGCCGGGTGAGGCGCTGGGCGCGCTGCGCCATCGGTTCAAGGTAGGCGCTGGCCGCCGGGGAGAGCAGGGCCATTAAATCCTCCCGGTTCAGATGACGGGCATTCAGCGCGCGCTCCACGTCAGCCGCCGTTTTGCTGTTGATGCGCAGGGCAATATCGTCCCAGTTAAGCTCGCGCCAGCGCTCGGTAAACGTGCTCATGAGAGCGCCTCCAGAAAACCGGTCAGCGGGCTGGTGGCCTGTGCCTGAAAACTGCGCGAGCCGGGGCCGGACTCTCTGGCCAGCACGCCAGCCTCCACGGCGAGACGAAACGCACGCGCCATTATGACCGGGTCGTCGGCCACCGCAATGGCGGTATTCACCAGCACCGCGTCGGCCCCCATTTCCAGCGCCTGCGCGGCATGGCTGGGCACGCCGATCCCCGCATCCACCACCACCGGCACGGTCGCCTGCTCGATGATGATCTCCAGCATCGCGCGGGTTTCCAGCCCCTGATTGGAGCCAATGGGCGCCCCCAGCGGCATGACGGCGGCGCAGCCGACCTCTTCCAGACGCTTACACAGCACGGGATCCGCGCCGCAGTAAGGCAGAACGGTAAACCCCTGCTGCACCAGCTTTTCTGCGGCTTTCAGGGTCTCGATCGGGTCGGGCAGCAGCCAGCGGGCGTCCGGGTGAATTTCCAGCTTCAGCCAGCGGGTACCGAGCGCTTCCCGCGCCAGCTGTGCGGCGAAAATCGCCTCCTCGGCCGTTTTCGCGCCGGAGGTGTTGGGCAGCAGCGTCACGCCTGCCTCCAGGAGCGGCGCAAGTATGGCATCGTTGTGCTGGCGCAGATCCACGCGCTTCATTGCCAGCGTCACCAGCTGGCTGCCGCTTTCACGAATAGCATCCACCATCAGCTGCGGCGAGGCGAATTTGCCGGTTCCGGTAAACAGATGTGAATTAAAGACTTTATCAGCAATACGTAACATCTCAGCCCCCTGCGATAACCTGAAACAGCAGGATCTGGTCGCCTTCATTGACCTGCTGAAGTTCCCACTGCTCGCGCGGCAGGATCTGTTGATTGAGCGCCAGCGCCGTTCCCGGCTTGAGCTGGCGCAATTTGTCGAGCAGGGCGGCAACGGTGAGACCGTCGTCGCACGTCATCGGCTCATCGTTAAACAGAATGCGCATCGTGGCCTCCGCATACCGGGCAGTGGCTGGCGCGGTGTAGTGCCAGATGGCGCCAGCCGCTGGAGCGGGCGTCGAACAGCCGGAGCGTGTTGCGTTCCGTCTCCATGCCGCTGAGCAGCTTGATAGCCTCCAGTGCCTGAAGGGTACCCATCACGCCCACCACCGGGCCAAGAATGCCTGCCGTGCGGCAGTTACGCTCCGGTTCAGCCTCGTCCGGCCACAGGCAGCGGTAACAGCCCTGCGCCCACGGCGGCGTAAGCACCATTATCTGCCCGCCGAAACCGACCGCGCTGGCGGTGATCAGCGGCGTGTTCTGTGCAACACAGGCCGCGTTGATGGCCTGACGCGTCGCCATGTTGTCCGTGCAGTCCAGCACCGCGTCGGCAAGGGCAACTTCACGTTGCAGCTCGTCTCCGCTAAGCCGCGTCTGGAGCGCAATCAGTTCGATATCCGGATTAAGCTGGTTAAGCCGCTGCCGGGTGATCTGCGCTTTAGGCTGGTTAACATCTTCAGTCGTGAAGAGGATTTGCCGTTGCAGGTTGCTGAGGTGCACCTCGTCGTCATCGGCCAGCACCAGCGTGCCCACGCCCGCACCGGCCAGATACAGCGCGGCGGGCGCGCCTAATCCGCCTAGGCCGACAATCAGTACCCGGCTGGCGAGCAGCTTTTGCTGCCCGTCAATGGCGATATCCTCCAGCAGGATCTGGCGGCTGTAGCGCATAAAATCGCGGTCATTCATCGCCTGCTCCTGCCAGCTGTAAAAGCTGCGCGGTAGCGGACCGCCAGTCTGCCGCCTGGGTGATAGCGCTGACGACGGCGATACTGCCGACGCCGGTCTCCAGCACCGCCGGGGCGCGTTCAAGGCTGATTCCACCGATGGCGACGGTCGGGTAATCGGCAAGGCGCTTAACGTGGCTCGCCAGCTGCGTCAGACCCTGCGGGGCAGAAGGCATCTGCTTGGTTTGCGTCGGAAAAACGTGACCGAGGGCGATGTAGGAGGGGCGTGCCGCCAGCGCCACGTCGATTTCCATATCATCGTGTGTTGAAACGCCAAGGCGCAGGCCAGCCTGGCGAATGGCGTTTAGATCGGTGGTTTCCAGATCCTCCTGGCCCAAATGCACGCCGTACGCCCGGTGCTTAACGGCCAGCCGCCAGTAGTCGTTGATAAACAGGCGGGCATTGTAGCGATGCCCCAGCGCGATGGAGGCGACGACGTCGGCCTCCACCTCTTCATCACGCTTATCTTTGATGCGCAGCTGGAGGGTGCGAACGCCGGCCTCCAGCAGGCGGGCGATCCACTCCACGCTGTCCACCACCGGGTAAAGCCCTAAGCGAAAGGGCACGGAGGGGAAATCGGGCTTGTACATTACGCCTCCTCTTTTTTGAGGTAAATTTCGCCGCCTCTGGCGCGGAAGGTTTCCGACATGTCCGCCATACCGACTTCAATGGTCTGCGCGGCGGCGTAATCCCGCACCTCCTGGCTGATTTTCATCGAGCAGAATTTTGGCCCACACATGGAGCAGAAGTGCGCCACCTTGCCCGACTCCTGCGGCAGGGTCTCGTCGTGATAGGCGCGGGCGGTGAACGGATCCAGCGCCAGGTTAAACTGGTCTTCCCAGCGGAATTCAAAGCGCGCTTTGGACATGGCGTTGTCGCGGATTTGCGCCCCCGGATGGCCTTTCGCCAGATCCGCCGCGTGGGCGGCAATCTTGTAGGTAATCAGTCCCTGCTTAACGTCCTCTTTGTTGGGCAGGCCGAGGTGCTCTTTCGGCGTCACGTAGCAGAGCATGGCGCAGCCAAACCAGCCGATCATCGCCGCGCCAATCCCGGAGGTGAAGTGGTCGTAGCCCGGTGCGATATCTGTGGTCAACGGCCCCAGAGTGTAGAACGGCGCTTCGTGGCAGTGCTCCAGCTCCTCGGTCATGTTGCGGCGGATCATCTGCATCGGCACGTGGCCCGGGCCTTCAATCATCACCTGCACGTCATACTCCCAGGCGATTTTGGTCAGCTCGCCCAGGGTGTGCAGCTCGGCAAACTGCGCTTCGTCGTTGGCGTCGCGGATGGAGCCAGGACGCAGGCCGTCGCCCAGCGACAGCGAGACGTCGTACGCGGCGCAGATTTCGCAGATCTCGCGGAAGTGCTCGTAGAGGAAGTTTTCCTGATGATGGGACAGGCACCATTTCGCCATGATGGAGCCACCGCGTGAGACGATGCCGGTCAGACGTTTCGCCGTCATCGGCACGTAGCGCAGCAGCACGCCCGCGTGGATGGTGAAGTAGTCCACGCCCTGTTCCGCCTGCTCCAGCAGCGTGTCGCGGAACGCTTCCCAGGTGAGGTTTTCGGCGATGCCGTTGACCTTCTCCAGCGCCTGGTAAATCGGGACGGTGCCGATCGGTACCGGGCTGTTACGCAGGATCCACTCGCGGGTTTCGTGGATGTAACGGCCAGTGGAGAGGTCCATCACCGTGTCCGCGCCCCAGCGCGTGGACCAGACCAGCTTTTCCACCTCTTCTTCGATGGACGAGGTGACGGCAGAGTTGCCGATGTTGGCGTTGACCTTCACCAGGAAGTTGCGGCCGATAATCATCGGCTCCGATTCCGGGTGGTTGATGTTGGCGGGGATAATCGCGCGCCCGGCGGCCACTTCGTCACGCACAAACTCCGGCGTGATGTTCTCCGGCAGGCGAGCGCCAAAGCCTTCACCCGGATGCTGGTGGCGCAATATTTCGCTGCGGATGCGCTCGCGGCCCATGTTTTCGCGGATGGCGATGAACTCCATCTCCGGCGTGACGATACCCTGGCGCGCGTAGTGCAGCTGGGTGACGCATTTGCCCGCTCTGGCGCGTTTTGGCGTCAGCAGGCCGGTAAAGCGCAGCTCGTCCAGACCGTCGTCGGCCAGGCGTTCTTTGGTGTACGCAGAACTGCGTACGCTCAGTTCTTCGCAGTCGTTACGCGCCTCAATCCACGGCTGGCGCAGCTTTGCCAGACCCTGCTGGACGTTGATAGCAACATCAGGATCACCGTATGGGCCGGAGGTGTCGTATACCGGCACGGCTTCGTTGTCTTCATACTGGGGGTTCTCTTTGCTGCCGCCGATAAGCGTCGGGCTGAGCTGGATTTCGCGCATCGGCACGCGGATATCGGCCTGTGAACCGGTGATGTAGATGCGTTTCGAGTTCGGGAAAGCGGTGCCTTCCAGGGTGTCGATGAAGTGTTGGGCCTGTGCACGCTGTTCGCGGCGGGTCAGTTTTGTTGTAGACATAGCTCATTCCAGAAGTGAAGGACATGGCTTGTCAGACGACGGATGAAGCAAGAGGAGATCGCCCCAGGGGCGATACAACAGCAGCGTGACTCTTGTTCCCTTCGCAGGTATTAACCTGATCAGGTTCCGCGGATCCCGAATTAACGGTCTCAGCCCGTGCTTACACACTGGGCACTCCGACAAGAAAAATCCCCCTCCGCAGAGGGGCGACTGGTTGTAAATTACTCGTTAACGGTTAAGAACTCAAGCAGGGCGCGCAACGTTATCGCTGCTGCTGATATTCAGGTTGTTATCCAGTACGAGGGCGATGAGCTTATCTTCCAGCGTGAATCGCTCTTCCAGCGCTTCGCCCAGGTCGGACAGCGCCTGCTGGAACTCAAGATAGTTATCGTGATCGATGGCGTTCTCGAGTGTGGAATCGTAATAGTCCATGATCTGCTGGGTATTGGCTTCCAGCTGCGGACAGAGTTTGCTGGCCGCTAAATACGGCGCTGTCCCTTCCATTTCGCGGATAATGCGTTCATAAATGTTGAAATGGCCGTCGGAGAGGTAGTCGACCAGGCTCTGACAAAAATCATCCAGCGCTTTTTCGTTCAGCCGCATAAAGGATTCTTTGCCAGGCTTAAGACCGACCAGATTGTAATACGCCACAAGGAGATGCTTGCGCACATGTAGCCAGCGATCCACCAGGGTGTTACTTCCTCCAACGCGCTCAGTCAGGCTTTCCAGCTGGTTTAACATGGTCGACTCCATAAGGTTTAGAATGGGATCTGCTTATCCAAAATGTAACCACAATGCTAACAACATGTCAGTGAAGCGAAGGTAGTGCAATAGATATGGATCGTATTATTGAAAAATCAGATCTGGGTTGGTGGATCGTCAGCCACGAACAAAAATTATGGCTGCCCTCAGGAGAGTTGCCCTACGGTACCGCGGAAACGTTCGATCTGGTGGGCCAGCCCGCGCTGAAGATCGGCGAGTGGCAGGGCGATCCCGTGTGGTTGATCCAACAGGCGCGCCGTCAGGATATGGGATCCGTACGTCAGGTGTTAGATCTTGACGTCGGCCTGTTCCAGCTGGCGGGGCGCGGCGTGCAGCTGGCGGAGTTTTACCGTTCGCACAAATATTGCGGTTACTGCGGCCACACCATGCACCCAAGCAAAACCGAATGGGCGCTGCTCTGCGGCCACTGCCGTGAACGCTACTACCCGCAAATCGCGCCGTGCATCATCGTCGCCATCCGCCGTGATGATTCCATCCTGCTGGCGCAACATACCCGTCATCGCAACGGCATTCATACCGTCCTCGCCGGGTTCGTCGAAGTCGGCGAAACGCTGGAGCAGGCGGTGGCGCGCGAGGTGATGGAGGAGAGCAGCATCAAGGTGAAGAACCTGCGTTACGTGACCTCCCAGCCGTGGCCGTTCCCGATGTCTCTGATGACCGCGTTTATGGCGGAATATGACAGCGGCGAGATTGTTATCGACCAGAAAGAGCTGCTGGAGGCGAACTGGTACCGCTACGACAATTTACCGCTGTTACCCCCTCCGGGAACGGTGGCGCGTCGCCTGATAGAAGATACTGTGGCAATGTGTCGGGCCGAGTATGAGTAGTGTTACACTGACGGACTGACGCAATAAGGAACTGCAAAATGACCGAACTGAAGAACGATCGTTATCTGCGTGCGCTGCTGCGCCAGCCCGTTGATGTCACCCCGGTGTGGATGATGCGCCAGGCGGGACGCTATCTGCCAGAGTACAAAGCCACGCGCGCGCAGGCGGGCGATTTTATGTCGCTGTGCAAAAACGCCGAGCTGGCCTGTGAAGTGACGCTCCAGCCGCTGCGCCGCTTCCCGCTGGATGCCGCCATTCTCTTTTCGGACATTCTTACCATTCCGGACTCGATGGGCCTGGGGCTCTATTTCGAAACCGGCGAGGGCCCGCGCTTTACCTCGCCGATCAAAAGCAAAGCTGACGTCGATAAGCTGCCGATCCCCGATCCGGAAGGCGAGCTGGGCTACGTGATGAACGCCGTGCGCACCATTCGCCGCGAGCTGAAGGGCGAAGTGCCGCTGATTGGCTTCTCTGGCAGCCCGTGGACGCTGGCCACCTACATGGTTGAAGGCGGCAGCAGCAAAGCCTTCACCATGATTAAAAAGATGATGTACGCCGAACCGCTGGCGCTGCATGCGCTGCTCGACAAGCTGGCGAAGAGCGTTACGCTCTACCTCAACGCGCAGATTAAAGCGGGTGCGCAGTCGGTGATGATTTTCGACACCTGGGGCGGCGTGCTGACCGGACGTGATTATCAGCAGTTCTCCCTGTACTACATGCACAAAATCGTTGACGGCCTGCTGCGTGAAAACGAAGGTCGCCGCGTGCCGGTGACGCTGTTCACCAAAGGTGGCGGCCAGTGGCTGGAAGCGATGGCGGCCACCGGCTGCGACGCGCTGGGCCTCGACTGGACCACCGATATTGCCGATGCGCGCCGTCGCGTGGGCGACAAAGTGGCGCTACAGGGCAACATGGACCCGTCCATGCTCTATGCTCAGCCTGCCCGCATCGAAGAGGAAGTGTCGACTATACTGTCTGGTTTCGGCCAGGGTGAAGGCCACGTCTTTAACCTCGGCCACGGCATTCATCAGGATGTGCCGCCTGAACACGCAGGCGTATTTGTGGAGGCGGTGCATCGGCTTTCTGCCCAGTATCACAAGTAAGGAGTGGTTATGGATCTCGCGTCGCTACGCGCTCAGCAAATCGAACTGGCTTCATCGGTGATCCGCGAGGATCGTCTGGATAAGGATCCCCCGCAGTACATTGGCGGGGCGGACGTCGGGTTCGAGCAGGGCGGTGAAGTGACGCGGGCGGCGATGGTGGTGCTGAAATACCCGTCGCTGGAGCTGGTGGAGTACAAGGTGGCGCGTATCGCCACCACCATGCCCTATATTCCCGGCTTTCTCTCCTTCCGCGAATACCCCGCGCTGCTGGCAGCGTGGGAGCAACTCTCGCAAAAACCTGACCTCCTGTTTGTTGACGGGCACGGTATCTCCCATCCGCGTCGCTTAGGCGTCGCCAGCCACTTTGGTCTGCTGGTGGACGTGCCGACCATCGGCGTGGCGAAAAAACGCCTGTGCGGCGCGTTTGAGCCGCTTTCTGCCGAACCGGGCGCGCTGGCGCCGCTTATCCATAAAGGCGAGCAGTTGGCGTGGGTCTGGCGCAGTAAAGCGCGCTGTAATCCGCTGTTTATCGCCACCGGGCATCGGGTGAGCATGGACAGCGCGCTGGCGTGGGTGCAGCGCTGCATGAAGGGCTATCGGTTACCGGAGCCAACCCGCTGGGCTGACGCCGTTGCCTCTTCACGTCCGGCATTCATTCGTTGGCAGGAAATTCAGCCGTGATTCAGGTAAACTGCGGCTAATTTTCGATTCGAGACATCATCATGTTACAAAACCCGATTCATCTGCGCCTTGAGAAGCTGGAAAGCTGGCAGCACGTGACGTTTATGGCTTGCCTGTGCGAGCGCATGTATCCCAACTATGCCGCGTTCTGTAAGCAAACGGAGTTTGGCGAAGGCCAGATTTATCGACGTATCCTGGATTTGATCTGGGAGACGCTGACGGTGAAAGACGCAAAGGTGAACTTCGATTCACAGCTCGAAAAGCTGGAAGAGGCGATCCCGGCGGCGGACGATTACGACCTGTACGGCGTTTATCCGGCAATCGACGCCTGCGTGGCGTTGAGCGAGCTGATCCACTCTCGTCTGAGCGGTGAAACGCTGGAGCACGCCATCGAAGTCAGTAAGGCGTCCATCACGACCGTCGCGATGCTGGAAATGACGCAGGAAGGCCGCGAAATGACCGACGAAGAGCTGCGTGCTAACCCGGCGGTTGAACAGGAATGGGACATTCAGTGGGAGATTTTCCGCCTGCTGGCAGAGTGTGAAGAGCGTGATATTGAGCTGATCAAAGGGCTGCGCGCGGACCTGCGTGAGGCCGGTGAGAGCAATATTGGTATAATTTTTAACCAATGAGACAACAAAACGTGATTTAACGCCTGTTTTGTCGCACCTCGACTCTTCCCTTCTGCCCCCCGTCTGGTCTACATTTGGGGGGCGAAAAAAAGTGGCTATCGGTGCGTGTATGCAGGAGAGTGCTTTTTTGGCATTTTCGTCGCACTCGATGCTTAGCAAGCGATAAACACATTGAAAGGATAACTTATGAACAAGACTCAACTGATTGATGTAATTGCGGACAAGGCTGATCTGTCTAAAGTGCAGGCTAAAGCTGCTCTGGAATCTACCCTGGCTGCTATTACTGAGTCTCTGAAAGAAGGCGATGCTGTACAACTGGTTGGTTTCGGTACCTTCAAAGTGAACCACCGCGCTGAGCGTACTGGCCGCAACCCGCAGACCGGTAAAGAAATCAAAATCGCCGCAGCTAACGTGCCGGCATTTGTTTCTGGTAAAGCACTGAAAGACGCAGTTAAGTAAGACGCGTGGCAGTGAACAGTTTTAACGAAGGGGCGGCAACGCCCCTTTTGTCATTCTGGCGTGGCACGCTCGCGCTGGCAGGCGTACTGTTGCTGTCTGCCTGTAGCCATGATTCCTCACTCCCCCCGTTTACCGCCAGCGGCTATGCTGACAACCAGGGCGCGGTCAGGATCTGGCGTAAAGATTCCAGCGATGAAGTCCATATGCTTACCGCGTTCAGCCCGTGGCATAACGGTAACACCTCGACCGCAGAGTACCGCTGGCAGGGCGATGCGCTATCGCTGATTGAACTGAACATCTACAGCAAGACCCCCGAACACGTGAAGGTGCGTTTCGACGACCACGGCGAGCTGAGCTTTATGCAGCATGAAGTCAGCGGGTTGAAACAGCAGCTTTCCAGCGATCAGGTCGCCCTTTACCGCTACCGCGCCGAACAGCTCCGTCAGACCAGCGACGCGCTGCGTCAGGGCCGCGTGGTGCTGCGCCAGGGGCGCTGGCATGCCGATGGCACGGTGACCACCTGCGAAGGGCAGACCGTAAAGCCTGAGCTTGAATCCTGGGCAACCGAACACATTCAGCGCCGTCAGCGGCATTCGTCTATGGAAGTGAGCGTGGCGTGGCTTGAGGCGCCGGAAGGCTCTCAGCTGCTGCTGGTGGCGAACGAAGACTTCTGCACCTGGCAGCCGACAGAGAAAAGTTTTTGATTTAAGTTCCCTCTCCCTTGAGGGAGAGGGTCAGGGTGAGGGGGAAATTACTCCCCCTGCTCCCGCGCAATAGCACGATAACCGATATCCTGACGGCTGAAGCTGCCGTTCCAGTGAATATCCGCCATCAGCGCATAGGCGCGTTTCTGCGCTTCTGCCACGGTCTGGCCCAGTGCGGTCGCACACAGCACGCGGCCGCCGTTGGTGAGCACGCGGTCATCGTCAGCCAGCTTCGTACCGGCGTGGAACACCTTCGCGCCGTCAATCTCTTCCAGCGGCAGGCCGTGGATCTCATCTCCGGTGCTGTAGTTCCCCGGATAGCCACCCGCAGCAATCACCACGCCCAGAGACGCACGCTCGTCCCACTCTGAGGTTTTCTCGTCCAGCTTGCCTTCGCAGGCCGCCAGACACAGATCCACCAGGTCGGATTTCATGCGCAGCATGATGGGCTGGGTTTCCGGATCGCCGAAGCGGCAGTTGAATTCAATCACCTTCGGGTTACCCTGCTTGTCAATCATCAGGCCCGCGTAGAGGAAACCGGTGTAGGTATTGCCTTCCGCCGCCATGCCCTTCACGGTAGGCCAGATGATGCGGTCCATGGTGCGCTGATGCACCTCATCGGTAACAACGGGAGCAGGGGAGTAAGCGCCCATCCCGCCGGTGTTGGGGCCGGTATCGCCATTGCCCACGCGCTTGTGATCCTGGCTGGTGGCCATCGGCAGAACGTGCTCGCCGTCGACCATTACGATAAAGCTCGCCTCTTCGCCGTCGAGGAACTCTTCGATCACGATGCGGTGGCCCGCGTCGCCAAAGGCGTTGCCTGCCAGCATATCCTGAACGGCCGCTTCGGCTTCTTCGAGCGTCATCGCCACGATAACGCCTTTCCCGGCGGCCAGACCGTCGGCTTTGATGACAATCGGCGCGCCTTTTTCACGCAGGTAAGCCAGCGCGGGCTCGACGTCGGTGAAGTTCTGATACTCCGCCGTCGGAATGTTATGACGCGCGAGGAAATCTTTGGTGAAGGCTTTGGAGCCTTCCAGCTGTGCGGCACCTTCCGTTGGGCCGAAGATTTTCAGGCCCGCAGCGCGGAAGGCGTCAACCACGCCAATTACCAGCGGCGCTTCCGGGCCGACGATGGTCAGGTCGATGTTCTCGGTCTGGGCAAAGCTCAGCAGCGCCGGGATATCGGTCACGCCGATAGCCACGTTCTGCAGCGCGGGTTCCAGTGCGGTACCGGCGTTACCCGGTGCCACGAAGACAGTTTTAACCTGCGGAGACTGCGCCGCTTTCCACGCCAGAGCGTGCTCGCGCCCGCCGTTACCAATCACTAATACTTTCATTTTCTGCTCCGGGAATTAATGGCGGAAGTGGCGCATGTCGGTGAAGATCATTGCGATGCCGTGTTCGTCGGCAGCGGCAATCACCTCGTCGTCGCGGATAGAGCCGCCAGGCTGGATCACACAGGTGATGCCCACCGCAGCCGCAGCATCGATACCGTCACGGAACGGGAAGAAGGCGTCAGAGGCCATGGCGGAGCCTTTCACTTCCAGGCCTTCGTCACCTGCTTTAATACCCGCGATTTTCGCAGAGTAAACGCGGCTCATCTGGCCTGCGCCTATCCCGATGGTCATGTTCTCTTTGGCATAGACGATGGCGTTGGATTTCACGAACTTCGCCACTTTCCAGCAGAACAGCGCGTCGCGCAGCTCCTGTTCGGTCGGCTGACGTTTGGTCACCACGCGCAGGTCGGCTTCTGTCACCATACCCAAATCGCGATCCTGAACCAGCAGACCGCCATTCACGCGCTTGAAGTCCAGGCCCGGCACGCGCTCCGCCCACTGGCCGCAAACCAGTACGCGCACGTTCTGTTTCGCCGAGGTGATTTTCAGCGCTTCTTCGGACGCGGACGGCGCGATGATCACTTCGACAAACTGGCGGGAGATAATGGCCTGCGCGGTCTCGGCATCCAGCTCGCGGTTGAAGGCAATAATGCCGCCGAATGCGGAGGTCGGGTCGGTTTTGTAGGCGCGATCGTAGGCATCCAGAATAGAGGTGCTTACTGCAACGCCGCACGGGTTGGCGTGCTTGACGATAACGCAGGCTGGCTCGCTGAACTCTTTCACGCATTCCAGCGCGGCGTCGGTGTCGGCAATGTTGTTATAGGAGAGCGCTTTGCCCTGCACCTGCTGAGCGGTCGCAACGGAGGCTTCTTTTACCTCTTCTTCTATATAGAAGGCAGCCTGCTGGTGGCTGTTCTCACCGTAACGCATATCCTGCTTCTTAATGAAGTTCAGGTTCAGGGTGCGCGGGAAGCGGCCAGAAGGATCTTTGCTTTCACCGTGGTAGGCAGGAACCAGGCTACCGAAGTAGTTGGCAATCATGCTGTCGTACGCGGCGGTGTGTTCGAACGCCTTAATCGCAAGGTCGAAGCGGGTTTCGAGAGTGAGGGAGCCGTCGTTAGCATCCATCTCATTAATAATAGCGCTGTAGTCGCTGCTCTTCACCACGATGGCCACATCTTTATGGTTCTTCGCCGCGGAGCGCACCATGGTTGGGCCGCCGATATCAATATTCTCAACCGCATCTTCCAGAGAGCAGCCTTCGCGGGCGACGGTCTGGGCAAACGGGTAGAGGTTAACAACAACCATATCGATAGGCGCGATATCATGCTGTTCCATAATGCCGTCGTCCTGACCGCGACGACCCAGAATGCCGCCGTGCACTTTCGGATGCAGGGTTTTGACGCGTCCATCCATCATTTCCGGGAAACCGGTGTAGTCGGACACTTCGGTTACCGGCAGACCTTTATCTGCTAACAGGCGAGCGGTACCGCCTGTAGAAAGCAGCTCTACACCGCGTGCGGAAAGTGCCTGAGCGAATTCGACGATACCGGCTTTATCAGAAACACTGAGCAGAGCGCGGCGGACTGGACGACGTTGTTGCATGGTAAATCCCCTGGATTTCACGATTACAGAGAGCGTTAGATGAATTTTCCAGCGAAAAACTCATCTAACACACCTGACGAGGCCTCCTTGTTAAGCGCGAGCATTTTAACGAAAACGTTTGCGCAACGCTCGCATATTTTCACTTTTTCGAAGCGCTGTGGATAACTCTGTGTGTAAAAGGGTATAAGGAGGGGTTTTGCTGGGGAATGCAGCAGTCAGTCATTTTTCTGTCATTTAGCGGTTGCGGCCCGCGGAGAACTCCCTATAATGCGCCTC